>NZ_JAIUKB010000153.1:0-17554 GCF_020176785.1 Saccharopolyspora sp. 6V
GGGGGGGGGGCGGCGGACGCGACGGGCGCGGACGGGGCGGCGAAGGACGCGGGCGGTGCGGGGGTGCTGGGCCCGCCGGCGGCCTTGATCAGGTCCTCGCCGGGGATGCGCGCCTTGACCTGGCTGGTCGGGTTGATCTGCAGGTCCATGCCGGTGGGGCCGCGCTCGACGAGCTGCCTGCCGGTCATCCGCTGCCAGCTGGTCCAGTTCGCGGGCAGGTAGCCCTCGGAGGTGAACAGCTGCAGCTGCCGCCTGCCGGACTCGTGGTCCATCGTGAACAGCCCGCTGCCCTGCGGCTGCGCGAACAGGATCAGCTCGGCGTCGAGCAGTGCGGCGAACAGGGTGGGCGCCTGGGCGTAGCCGGTGGTGGTCAGCTGCAGGGCGCGTTCGACGTCGTTGGTCGGCGCGGGCAGCCGCAGCGCGACGGGGGAGGGGCGGTAGTTCGGGTTGGACGAGAAGTCCTCGGTGAGCTCACCGCGCTCGTCGACCCGGTAGCCGCCGATGAAGCCCCAGGGCGGGACCTCGGAGCTGGGGTCGCTGAAGATCGGATCCACCACGTACAGCCAGGTGTTCGGCTGCTTGGCGGCCTGTTCGCGCATGGCCGGCGTGATCACCGGCCGGCTCGGCTGCTGGGTGTTCATCTCCCGCACACGCCCCCGACTTGTCGTTGCACCTTGATCCTTGCCGCCGAGGTTCACTGGCTCACCCGAAAGTGTGGTTTCGCGCCGCGATTCCGCTCGGCTGCGCTGCGACGCGCCGCCGTCGCGTAGTTGATCCGCACTCTCTCATGGCCACTTGGGGTGAAGTTTAGTGTTCCGCCAAAACACCCTGAGTCAGCGATCCCGCTCTCCGCCGGAGGTGGGAGGAACGGGGAGGCAGCGGACGAAACGGGCCGCCCGGCGACGGCCGGAGGTCGGGGTTTCCCGCCGCCGCCGGGCCTGTGGTGCGCCCGTGCTCGCCGGCCGCACGGGCCGCATCCTGCCCGCGCACAGGCGCGCGGGGCCGGACTCGGCGGAATTCCGCACGAACGCGCGGGACGGCTGCGCCACTCGGCGGTGCGCGCTGCGCCGAACGCGGCGCGGGCAGCGGGGTTCAGGCCGCGCCGGAACCGAGCTCGGTGCGGTCGAGCACTTCGCGGTAGCGGGTCAGCACGAGCTCGGCGACGGTTCCCGCCGCCGCCATCGGTGCGCCGATCAGCGCGTCCGGGGCGTGCGCGCGGGCCGCGTCCACGACCCGGTCGGTCAGCAGCCCTGGCGCCAGGAACCAGAACCCGACGGCGATCCGCCGGGCACCGCGCTCCCGGAGTCGCGCGATCGCCGCCGGGACGTCCGGCTCGGCGGCGGTGGCGAACGCGGCGACCGCGCCCGCCCACGAATGCCGCGCCTGCCACCGCTCGGCGACCTGGGCGACGAGCCGGTTCGCCGGGGCGTGTGCCGAACCGACCCCGGCCAGCACCACGCCGAGCTCCGGATCGCCGCCGTCGACGCCGACCTCCCGCAGCCGGTCCAGCGCGGCCGACTCCAGCAGCGGGTCCGGTCCGAGCACGTCCGCCGTGCGCAGGCTCAGCCCGGGCAACCGCGCGCCCGCCTCGGCCAGCACCGCGGGCAGGTCCACCTTCGCGTGGAACGCGCTGCCCAGCAGCAGCGGCACCACCACCGCCTCGCGGTGCCCGTCGGCGCGCACCGCCGCGAGCACGTCGCCCACCCGCGGCGCGGACAGGTCCAGGAACGCCGCCCGCACGTCCAGGTCCGGGCGCGGGGGGGGCACCGGGTCCAGCAAGGCGTGGACGGTGCGCGCCGAACGCGGGTCCCGGCTGCCGTGCGCGACGGCCACCAGCGCCGGTGCCAACCGGATCAGCTCGCGACCGCCGCCGCCAGCGGAGCCAGCGGCAACCCGATCAGCCCGGCGGCCAGCGTGGTGCCGTCCGCCGGATCGATCACCAGGAAGGAACCGGTGCGCCGCGACGCCGCGTACTCGTCGATCGGCAGCGGCTCCGCGGTGCGCAGCTGGACCCGGCCGATCTCGTTGAGCGCCAGCGAATCCGGGGCGTCCACCGCGACCAGCTCCTGCTCGTCGAAGCGCGCCGACAGCTCGGTCACCATCGCCTGCACGGTGCGGGTGCCGTGCTTGACCAGCACCCGGGCACCCGGCTGCAACGGCTTCTCCGCCAGCCAGCACACGGTGGCGTCGAGCTCGTCGGTGACCCGCGGCGCCGAGTCCGCGGCGGCGATCAGATCGCCCCGGGACAGGTCCACGTCGTCCTCCAGCAGCAGCGTCACCGAACGCCCCGCCGCCGCCCGCGGCGCCGGACCGTCCGGGGTGTCCACCTGGGACACCCGGGTGCGGATGCCCGCGGGCAGCACCACGACCTCGTCGCCCTGCGCCACCACGCCGGCCGCGACCTGGCCCGCGTAGCCGCGGTAGTCCGGGTGCTCCGCCGTGCGCGGCCGGATCACGTACTGCACCGGCATCCGGAACGGCGCGTCGAACGGGTCCGGGGCCACCGGCACCGTCTCCAGGTGCTCCAGCAGGGACGGGCCCGAGTACCAGGGCGTGTTCGCCGAGCGCTCCACCACGTTGTCGCCGTGCAGCGCCGACACCGGGATGGTGCGCACCGCGTCGTCGGCGTAGCCCAGCGCGCGGGCGTGCCCGGCGAACTCGGCGGCGATCCGCTCGTGCACCGCGGCGTCGAAGTCCACCATGTCGATCTTGTTGATGGCCAGCACCAGCCGCGGCACGCCGAGCAGCGCCAGCACCGCCGCGTGCCTGCGGGTCTGCTCGATGACGCCCTTGCGCGCGTCCACCAGCAGGATCGCCAGCTGCGCCGTCGACGCGCCGGTCACCGTGTTGCGGGTGTACTGCACGTGTCCCGGGGTGTCGGCCAGCACGAAGCTCCGCTGCGGCGTGGCGAAGTACCGGTAGGCCACGTCGATCGTGATGCCCTGCTCGCGCTCCGCGCGCAGCCCGTCCACCAGCAGCGACAGGTCCGGGGTCTGCAGCCCGCGGTCCGCGCTGGCCCGGTGCACCGCGTCCAGCTGGTCCGCCAGCACCGACTTCGTGTCGTGCAGCAGCCTGCCCACCAGCGTCGACTTCCCGTCGTCCACCGAACCGGCTGTGGCCAGCCGCAGCAGGTCCGTGTGCACCGGCAGCACCACCTCGGTGCCGGAATCCGGTGCGGTGCGGGTCGTGGTCTCGGTCATCAGAAGTAGCCCTCCCGCTTGCGGTCCTCCATCGCGGCCTCCGACATCCGGTCGTCGGCCCGCGTCGCGCCGCGCTCGGTGAGCCGGCTCGCGGCGACCTCCGCGATCACGTCGTCCACCGTGTACGCCTCGGACTCCACCGCGCCGGTGCACGAGCCGTCGCCGACCGTGCGGTACCGCACGACCTTCTCCTCGACGGTCTCGCCCTCGCGCGGCCCGCCCCACGGGCCCGAGGTCAGCCACATGCCGTCGCGCAGGTGCACCTGGCGGCGGTGCGCGTAGTAGATCTCCGGCAGGGCGATCTTCTCGCGCTGGATGTAGCGCCAGATGTCGAGCTCCGTCCAGTTCGACAGCGGGAACACCCGCACGTGCTCACCGGGCCGGTGCCTGCCGTTGTAGAGGTTCCACAGCTCCGGGCGCTGCCGCCGCGGGTCCCACTGGCCGAAGGCGTTGCGCAGGCTGAAGATGCGCTCCTTGGCCCGCGCCCGCTCCTCGTCGCGCCTGCCGCCGCCGAACACCGCGTCGAACTTGTTCTCGGTGATCCCGTCCAGCAGCGGCGTCGTCTGCAGCGGGTTGCGGATGCCGTCCGGGCGCTCGGCGAGCCTGCCGTCGTCGATGTAGTCCTGCACCGAGGACACCACCAGCCGCAGGTCGTGCTCCGCCACGAGCCGGTCCCGGAACTCGATGACCTCGTCGAAGTTGTGCCCGGTGTCCACGTGCAGCAGCGGGAACGGCACCGGCGCCGGCCGGAACGCCTTGATCGCCAGGTGCACCAGCACCGTCGAGTCCTTGCCACCGGAGAACAGGATCACCGGGCGGTCGAACTCCCCGGCCACCTCGCGGAAGATGTGGATGGCCTCGGACTCCAAGGCGTCCAGGTTGTCGACCTGCGGAGGTGCCCCCGTGGACACCGGGTCCTGCGGCAGGTCGAGCTGCTGCTCGGCGGTCATACCCATCCTCTCCGGGTGTGCTTGCTCAGTGGGCGCTGCGCGGTGATCAGCCGTGCAGGCCGCATTCGGTCTTCGACGTGCCCGCCCAGCGGCCGCTGCGCGGATCGGCACCCGGCGCGGGCTTCGCCGTGCACGGCGCGCAGCCGATCGACGGGTAGCCGGCGGGCACCAGCGGGTTCACCAGCACCCCGTGCCGCTCGATGTAGGAGTCCATCTCCTCGTCGCTCCACGGCGCGATCGGGTTGATCTTGACCAGGCCGTTGCGGTCGTCCCAGGTCACGATCGGCGTGCCCGCCCGCGTCGGGGCCTCCACCCGGCGCACGCCGGTCACCCACGCCTCGTAGCGGGCCAGCGTGTTGCGCAGCGGCACCACCTTGCGCAGGAAGCAGCAGCGGCCCGGGTCGCGGTCGTGCAGCTTCGGACCCTCCGCGGCGTCCTGCTCGGCGACCGACTGCTCCGCCTTCGCGTCGACGATGTTCACGTCGTAGACCTGGGCGACCGCGTCGCGGGTGCCGATCGTCTCGGCGAAGTGGTAGCCGGTCTCCAGGAACAGCACGTCGACTCCCGGCTGCGCCTTCGCCGCCAGGTCCACCAGCACCGCGTCCTGCATGTTCGAGGCGACGATCAGGCCGTCGCCGAAGGTGTCCGCGGCCCAGCGCAGCGCCTCCTCGGCGCTCGCCTCCGCCAGCCGCGGGGCGGCCTCCTCGACCAGCGCGCGCAGCTCCTCGTCGCTGCGGCGCACGCCCAGGCCGGTGGGGAAGTCGGTGGTGGTGGTCTCGGCAGTCATGGGATCTCCGTCTCCTCAGCCGCTCGCCAGTCCGACGAGCCGAACGGTGAACACCCGCAGGCACGCCTCGCACTTCCAGGCGCCCGCGGGTTCGGCCTGCGGAACCAGTTCCTCGTCCCCGCAATACGGGCAGTAGAACGGGACCGCCCGACCCTCCGGGGCGGCCCCGCCTTCCGGTCCGGACGTCACTTGAGCGCGTCCTCGTCGGCCCGCGCCACCCACTGGGCGAAGCGCTCGCCCTCCGTGCGCTGGCCCAGGTAGTTGCGCACCAGGCGCTCCACGTAGTCACCGAGGTCCGCCGAGGTCACCTTGTGCCCGCGGATCTTGCGGCCGAACCCGGCGTCCAGGCCGAGCCCGCCGCCCAGGTGCACCTGGAAGCCCTCCACCTGGTTGCCCTCGTCGTCGCGCACCATCTGCCCCTTGAGGCCGATGTCCGCGGTCTGCGTGCGGGCGCACGCGTTCGGGCAGCCGTTCAGGTTGATCGTCACCGGGTCCCGGACGTCGCCCTGCACGTCCGCCAGCCGCTGCTCCAGATCACCGATCAGGTCGATGGCGCGCTGCTTGGTCTCGACGATCGCCAGCTTGCAGAACTCGATGCCCGTGCACGCCATCACGTTGCGCCGCCACGGCGTCGGGGCGCTGTGCAGGCCCAGCTCCGCCAGGTCCGACACCAGGCCGTCGACCTGCTGCTGCGGCACGTCCAGCACCAGCAGGTTCTGCTCCACCGTGGTGCGCACCCGGGACGAGCCGACGCGCTCCGCGGCCTTCGCGATCTCCACCAGGGTCGACCCGCTGACCCGGCCCGCCTGCGACTTCACGCCCACGTAGAAGTTGCCGTCGACCTGCGGGTTCACCCCGAGGTGGTCGCGGTGCCCGCCCGGCGTCTCCGGCGCAGGCCCGTCCAGCAGCTTGCGGCCCAGGTACTCGTCCTCGATGACCTGCCGCGTCTTCTCCGCACCCCAGTCGTCCACCAAGAACTTCAACCGGGCCCGGTGCCGCAGCCTGCGGTAGCCGTAGTCGCGGAACAGGGAGGTCACCGCGTGCCAGACCTCGGCGGCCTCCTCGATCGGCACCCACGCGCCCAGCCGCACCGCCAGCTTCGGGTTCGTCGACAGCCCGCCGCCGACCCACAGGTCGAAACCGGGGCCGTGCTCCGGGTGCACCACGCCGACCAGCGAGATGTCGTTGATCTCGGGGACCGTGTCCCAGCGCGGCGACCCGCTGATCGCGGTCTTGAACTTCCGCGGCAGGTTCGACAGCGACTTGTCCCCGATGTAGCGCTCGGTGATCTCCTTGATCGCCGGGGTGGCGTCGATGATCTCGTCCGCGGCGACCCCCGCCACCGGCGAACCCAGCAGCACGCGCGGGCAGTCCCCGCACGCCTCCGTCGTGTAGAGGCCCACCGCCTCCAGCTTCTCCCAGATCGTGGGCACGTCCTCGACCCGGATCCAGTGCAGCTGGATGTTCTGCCGGTCGGTGATGTCCGCGGTGTCCCGGGCGTAGGTCTGCGAGATCTCGCCGATCACCCGCAGCTGCTCCGTGGTCAGCGCCCCGCCGTCCACGCGCACCCGCATCATGAAGTAGGAGGCGTCGAGCTCCTCCGGCTCGATGGTGCCCGTGCGCGCGCCCGGAATGCCCTCGGCGCGCTGCGTGTACAGGCCCCACCAGCGGAACCGGCCGCGCAGGTCGGCCGGATCGATCGACGCGAAACCGCCGTGCTGGTAGATCGTCTCGATGCGGTGGCGGACGTTGAGCGGGTTGTCGTCCTTCTTCGAGCGCTCGTTGGCGTTCAACGGCTCCCGGTAGCCGAGCGCCCACTGCCCCTCACCACGCGTCTTGCCCTTGCGGGCTGGGGTGCGGCGCTCGGTGCGGCTCTGAGCTTCCGTCGGGGGGACCATGGCCCGACCTCCGTGGTGGTGGATGAGGCGCTCGCGACCACACCGCGCGGAGCCCACGGAAGAAGGGGCGTTCGCAGTCGGCGTGCTCCCGGCGCCGACTGGACAGTTCGGAACGCAGCGGCGGGATCAGCCCGTGGAACGGCACAGCGCGCTGGAGACTCGTCGCAGATCCACGTAGCGACGAGCGACCAGCAGCAACTTCGCAGGCGCACCCATGACGGCCAGCGTGCCACGCGTCCACCCTGTGGTCCAACATCAACCGAATACTGAGACGTGGGTCAAAAAGCGGTGTTCGCGGATCGTGTTTCGTGGTGGCGCGGTGGCGGAACCTCAGCTGCTCGCTCGCTGCGGGATCGTTTTCACCGGTGGCTCCGCCACAGGCGAAAACGCTGTCCTCGCGAGCGAACAGCTGAGAACCCGCGGGTGGTCCTGTTGCTCGGGTGGTCGGCTGTTCATCGGCTTCGCCGCTGACGGGAAACGGATACGACCACAGCTGAGGACCCGCGGGTGGTCGCGCTGGGTGGGTGGTTGGTGGCTCAGGGGCTTCGGCGCTGGCGGGAAAGGCTCGCGGCCGGGGTGGTCCCGGGGTTTGGGAGACTGGGGGTGTGCCTTCGCAGCTTCCGCCGGGTGAGCCGGCTCCGTCGGACGGGTCACTGCCCGCCAGCGCCCTGAGCGGGCTCGGCGAGCGGCCGTTCGGCGTGTACGTGCACGTCCCGTTCTGCGCCACCCGCTGCGGCTACTGCGACTTCAACACCTACACCGCCGACGAGCTCGGCCCCACCGGTGGCTTCGCGGACTGGCTGGAGGCGCTGCGCGCCGAACTCGACCTCGGCGCCCGGGTGCTCGCCGCGGGCGGCGGGACCGTGCCCGCCGCGCAGACCGTGTTCGTCGGCGGCGGCACCCCCTCACTGCTCGGCGCCGACCGGCTCGCGGCCGTGGTGACCGCCGTCCGGAACTCCTTCGGGCTCACCGCCGACGCGGAGGTCACCACCGAGTCCAATCCCGAATCGACCTCGCCCGAGTTCTTCGCCGCCCTCCGCGACGGCGGCTACGACCGGGTGTCGCTGGGCATGCAGTCCGCCGCCGCGCACGTGCTGCGCGTCCTGGAGCGCAACCACACCCCCGGGCGCGCGGCCGACGCCGCGAAGGAAGCGCGGGCCGCCGGGTTCGAGCACGTCAACCTCGACCTCATCTACGGCACCCCGGGTGAGAGCGACGACGACCTGCGCGCCTCGCTGGCCGCGGTGCTCGACGCCGGGGTCGACCACGTCTCCGCCTACTCGCTGATCGTCGAGGACGGCACCGCGATGGCCCGCAAGGTCCGCCGCGGCGAGCTGCCGATGCCGGACGAGGACGTGCTCGCCGACCGCTACGAGATCATCGACTCGACGCTGTCCGGCCCCGGGCTGGGCTGGTACGAGGTCTCCAACTGGGCCACCGGCGAGTCCGCGCGCTGCGCGCACAACCTCGGCTACTGGCAGGGCGGCGACTGGTGGGGCGCCGGACCCGGCGCGCACAGCCACGTCGGCGGGGTGCGCTGGTGGAACGTCAAGCACCCCGCCCGCTACTCGGCGCTGCTCGCCGACGGCCGCTCGCCCGCGCACGCCCGCGAACTGCTCGACGACGAGGACCGGCGCATCGAGCGGATCATGCTGGAGCTGCGCGTCGCCGAAGGCGTCCCCACGTCCGCGCTCACCTCCGACGGCGTGCTCGCCGCGAAGGAGGCCGTCGCCGACGGGCTGCTGCGCGCCGACGCGCTCGACGCCGGCCGCTGCGCGCTCACCGACCGCGGCAGGCTGCTCGCCGACGCCGTCGTCCAGCGCCTGCTGTGACCGTTCTCCCACCCCGCTGCCCGGCGGGTGCGGCCCCGCCCGGCTCGCGGCGTCGGAACACGGGTTCGAGGACCGTAAACTCGACGGTGACGAGCACCGCGAGCGGTGCGCGGCGTGGCGTGATGCGGAGGTGACGAGGTGAACGCCGATCAACGGCGGTTCGAGGTCCTGCGGGCGATCGTGGCCGACTTCGTGTCGACGAACGAACCGGTCGGGTCCAAGGCCCTGGTCGACCGGCACAACCTGGGCGTCTCCAGCGCCACCGTGCGCAACGACATGGCCGCCCTGGAGGAGGAAGGCCTCATCGTCCAGCCGCACACCAGCGCCGGACGCGTGCCGACCGACGCCGGGTACCGGCTGTTCGTGGACCGGCTGCACGAGATCAAACCGCTCACCGCGGCCGAGCGGCGGGCCATCGGCGCCTTCCTGGAGGGCGCCCTCGACCTCGACGACGTGATGCGCCGCAGCGTGCGGCTGCTCGCGCAGCTCACCCAGCAGGTCGCCGTCGTGCAGTACCCCACGCTGACCCGCTCCACGGTGCGCCACGTCGAGGTCGTCACCATCACCCCGGCCCGCCTGATGCTGGTGCTCATCACCGACACCGGCCGGGTGGACCAGCGGATGGTCGACCTCGGCGACGTGATCAGCGACGACGACGTGGCGCGGATGCGCAACGTGCTGAACTCGGCGATGACCGAGAAGCGGCTCGCGGACGCCTCGGCGGCCGTGGCCGAACTGCCCGACCAATCACCGCCCGAACTGCGCGACGCCATGACGCGCGTCGCCAGCGTGCTCATCGAATCCCTCGTGGAACATCCCGAGGAACGCATGGTGCTCGGCGGCACCCCCAACCTGACCCGCAACGTCACCGACTTCCCCAACTCGCTGCGCCAAGTGCTCGAAGCGCTGGAGGAGCAGGTCGTGGTGCTGAAGCTGCTCGCGGCGGCCCGCGACTCGCGGACCGTGACGGTGCGCATCGGGATGGAGAACGAGGCCGCGGAGATGCAGACCACCTCGGTGGTGTCCACCGGCTACGGCACGCATGGGATGGTGCTGGGTGGCATGGGTGTCGTCGGCCCCACCCGGATGGACTATCCGGGAACCATGGCGGCGGTGCGTGCCGTTGCCGCTTACGTGGGTGAGATCCTGGCAGGCCGTTGACGCCTGACCGGGTGAATGGATCCACCCGCTGAACTCGCAGACCGAGCAGAGGAAGAACGCACAAGGTGGCCAGGGACTATTACGGGACCCTCGGGGTGGCCAAGGACGCTACGCCGGAGCAGATCAAGCGCGCGTACCGCAAGCTCGCCCGGGAATTGCACCCCGACGTGAACCAGGAAGCCGGTGCCCAGGAGCGGTTCCGCGATGTGACGACCGCCTACGAGGTGCTGTCCGACCCGAAGAAGCGCCAGGTCGTGGACCTCGGCGGCGACCCGCTCTCGCAGGGCGGTGGCGACGGCGGCATGGGTGGCGACCCGTTCGCCGGGTTCGGCGGTCTCGGCGACATCATGGACGCCTTCTTCGGCGGCTCCGGCGGCGGAGGCGGCGGGCGCGGCCCGCGCAGCCGGGTCCAGCCCGGATCCGACGCGCTGCTGCGGCTCGAACTCACCCTGGAGGAGTGCGCCAGCGGCGTGAACCGGGACATCACCGTGGACACCGCGGTGCTGTGCGACTCCTGCGACGGCGGTGGCTCCCGCGCGGGCAGCGCGCCCTCGACCTGCGACACCTGCGGTGGCCGCGGCGAGGTCCAGTCCGTGCAGCGGTCCTTCCTCGGCCAGGTCATGACCTCCCGCCCCTGCCCGGTGTGCCGCGGCTTCGGCGAGGTCATCACCGACCCGTGCCAGCAGTGCGGCGGCGACGGCCGGGTGCGCGAACGCCGCACCATCACCGTGAAGATCCCCGCGGGCGTCGGCGACGGCATGCGGGTGCGGCTCGCCGGTGAGGGCGAAGTGGGCCCCGGCGGCGGTCCGGCGGGCGACCTGTTCGTCGAAGTGGAGGAGCTGCCGCACGAGCGGTTCGTCCGCGACGGCGCCGACCTGCACTGCAACGTCGAAGTGCCGATGACCGCGGCGGCGCTGGGCACGGTGCTCACCCTGGTGACCCTGGACGGCACCGAGGAGCTCACCGTCGAACCCGGCACCCAGCCCGGCACCGAGCACGTGCTCACCGGCCGCGGGCTGCCGAAGCTGCGCTCCAACGGGCGGGTCAGCGGGCACGGCGACCTGCACGTGCACCTCGACGTCCAGGTGCCGACCCGGCTCGACGATGAGCAGGCCGAACTGCTGCGGCAGCTCGCGGCGCTGCGCGGCGAGGAGCAGCCGGAGCCGACGGTGACCGCGAACGGGAACGGGCAGCGCCAAGGCCTCTTCTCCCGCTTCAAGTCCTTCGGCCACAAGTGAGCCCGTTCCCGGACGGGGCCGAGTCCGGATCGTGATGTGGCGGGGCGGTCCACCGCCTCGCCCGGCACCAGTGCTGGTCAGAGTGGTTCGCCGGGTGTTCGCGGACTGCGCCGTCCCGGCGCGGTGCGTCACCGGATCGGAGCCAGGATCACGGGTTCGTGCGTTTTCCAGCGCGGACGGATGACGTGGGGTTACCGTGAAGCACACGCCTGGGGGTCACGGGTCGATCCCCTCAGGTGGCTCGCGGAGCGAGCCCAACCGGGCGCTCGCCGGACAACCCCCCCTCGGTCCGGCGAGGCCGCGCCGTAGCCGGGCAACCCCCAGCCCCACTACGGCGCGGCATCCGGTCGGGGGATCTCCCCGTGGCGGTCCCGGCGCAGGGGCGTTCGCCCGCGGGGCCGCTCGCGGCGGATAGCCTTCCCGGCATGACCGACAGCGACCTGGACTCCCTGTTCCTGCGCATCATCGCCGGCGAGATCCCCGCGGACGTCGTCCACGACTCCGAGCGCGTCCTCGCGATCCGCGACATCAACCCGCAGGCGCCCACCCACGTGCTCGTGGTGCCGAAGACCCGCTACCGCAACGCCGCCGAGCTCGCCACCGCCGAGCCGGACCTGCTGGCCGAGCTGGTGCGGGTGGCGGGGGAGATCGCCGAGCGCGAGGGCATCGCCGAATCCGGGTACCGGCTGCTGTTCAACACCAACGAGGACGCCGGGCAGACCATCTTCCACGTGCACCTGCACCTGCTGGGCGGCGAACCGCTCGGCGGCCTCACCGGCGGCCCGATCAAGGGCTAGGACGCCGCCGGGCGGCCGCCGGATCGGCGGCGCAACCGCCTCGCCGGTTGCTCTACCATCGATAGCAGGAACGACGACCGACTTCGCGCGCCGAGCGCAGAAAGCAGGCCCGAACACACGTGGCCGGAATCGCAGCGGGTGGATCCGCCCAGTCCGGACAGCAGCAGTCCAGGGACGACCAGCAGGACCGCGTACCGCAGGACGGGACCGAGCAGGACACGACCGCCCGGAACGGCACGACGCCGACCGGCACCGGCCCGGAACCCGAGCAGTCGAACCTCTCCGCCCAGCACCTGTCCGCGCAGCACGCGCGCGACCGGTCGGTGCAGTCGAAGGTGACGGTCCCGGACAGCGCGGTGCTCGCACTGGTCGGCACCCGCGACGCGAACCTGCGGGTCGTCGAGGAACTCCTCACCGCCGACGTGCACGTGCGCGGCAACGAGGTCACCCTCACCGGCGACCCGGCCGACGTGGCCTTCGGCGAACGGGTGTTCTCCGAGCTCATCACCGTGGTGGACAAGGGCGGCCAGCTCGGGCCGGACGCCGTGCGCCGCGTGGTGGGCATGCTCTCGGCCGACAGCGGTGAGTCGCCCGCCGCGGTGCTCAGCCTCGACATCCTGTCCCGGCGGGGCCGCACCATCCGCCCGAAGACGCTGAACCAGAAGCACTACGTGGACGCGATCGACCAGAACACCGTGGTGTTCGGCATCGGTCCCGCGGGCACCGGCAAGACCTACCTGGCGATGGCGAAGGCAGTGCAGGCGCTGCAGGCCAAGCAGGTCAACCGGATCATCCTGACCAGGCCCGCGGTCGAAGCGGGGGAGCGGCTCGGCTACCTGCCGGGCACGTTGTACGAGAAGATCGACCCGTACCTGCGGCCGCTGTACGACGCGCTGCACGACATGATCGACCCCGAGTCGGTGCCGCGGCTCACCCAGGCGGGCACCATCGAGGTCGCGCCGCTGGCGTACATGCGCGGGCGCACCCTCAACGACGCCTTCATCATCCTCGACGAAGCGCAGAACACCACGCCGGAGCAGATGAAGATGTTCCTGACCCGGCTCGGGTTCGGCTCCCGCATCGTGGTCACCGGCGACGTCACCCAGGTCGACCTGCCCGGTGGGCAGCGCAGCGGCCTGAAGGTCGTCCGGGAGATCCTCGACGGGGTCGACGACGTGCACTTCGCCGTGCTCGACAGCGGGGACGTGGTCCGTCACCGCCTGGTCACCGACATTGTCAACGCCTACGACCGCTGGCAGGCCGAGCAGGACGCGGACTCCGAGCAGTTCCCGCGCCGCTCCGGCCGCGGCGGTCAGTTCCGGGAACACGCATGAGCATCGAAATCGCCAACGAATCCGGGGTCGAGGTCGACGAGGGCACCATCGTGTCCGTCGCCCGCTACGCGCTGGACCGGATGAGCGTCAGCCAGCTCGCCGAGTTGTCCATCGTGCTGGTCGAGCTGAACGTCATGTCCGACCTGCACGAGCGCTGGATGGACCTGCCCGGCCCGACCGACGTGATGGCCTTCCCGATGGACGAGTACGACTCGTCCCGCCGCCCGGACGCGGCCGGTTCCGGGCCCGCGCTGCTCGGCGACATCGTGCTGTGCCCCGCGTTCGCGAAGGACCAGGCCCGCAAGGCCGGGCATCCGCTGATCGACGAACTGCACCTGCTCACGGTGCACGGGGTGCTGCACCTGCTCGGCTACGACCACGCGGAGCCGGAGGAGGAGCGCGAGATGTTCGGGCTGCAGAACCGGATCCTCGCCGACTACCGGACCGCTCGGGACGAGGCCGAGCGGGCCGCCGCGCAGCACGACGCGGACTCCCGCGTGCTGGGAACCGTGGGACTGGACCCGGGCACCGCGCCCGAGGTCCCCCGCGACTGAGGGGGAACGCGCACATGAGTTCGGCCGCACTGCTGGTGTGGGCTGTGCTGCTCGTCCTGGGGGCCGGGGTGTTCGCCGCCGCCGACGCGGCGGTCGGCAGCGCCTCCCGCGCCCGGGTGGAGGAGCTGCTGCGGGAGAACCGCAGCGGGGCCAGGCAGCTGGCGCTGGTGCTGGAGGACCGCCCGCGGCACGTCAACCTGCTGATTCTGCTGCGGCTGGCCTGCGAGCTGGGCGCCACCGTGCTGGTCGCGGTCGTGGTGCTGCGCGTGGTGGAGTCGGACGCGCTGGCGGCGCTGCTCGCGATCGTGATCATGTTGGTGGTCTCGTACGTGCTGGTCGGCGTCGGCCCGCGCACCATCGGCAGGCAGCACCCGTACGGGGTCGGCCTGGTGGTCGCGGCGCCGGTGCGGGTGCTGGCGCGGGTGCTGAACCCGCTGACCCGGCTGCTGATCCTGATCGGCAACGGCCTCACCCCCGGGCGCGGGTTCCGCGAGGGCCCGTTCTCCTCGGAGGTGGAGCTGCGCGAGCTGGTCGACCTGGCCGGGGAGCGCGGCGTCGTCGCCGCCGGGGAACGCGAGATGATCCACTCGGTGTTCGAGTTCGGCGACACCATCGCCCGCGAGGTGATGGTGCCCCGCACCGAGATCGTCTGGATCGAACGCGCCAAGTCCGCCCGCCAAGCCCTCGCGCTGTGCCTGCGCTCCGGGTTCTCCCGGGTGCCGGTGATCGGCGACAGCGTCGACGACGTGGTGGGCGTGGTGACGTTGCGCGACCTCACCCAGGCCCTCGCCGACGGCGGCGACCTGAACCAACCGGGGCCGGAGCTGGGCGAGCTGATGCGCCCGGCGAGCTTCGTGCCGGACACCAAGCGCCTCGACGAGCTGCTCAAGGAGATGCAGCTGTCCCGCAGCCACCTGGCCATCGCCGTCGACGAGTACGGCGGCACCGCGGGCCTGCTCACCATCGAGGACGTCATCGAGGAGATCGTCGGCGAGATCACCGACGAGTCCGACCTGGAGGAGCACCGCCCGATCGAGCACCTGGAGGACGGCACCGTCCGGGTCTCCTCCCGGCTGCCGGTGGAGGACCTCGGCGCGCTGTGCGGCGTGGAGCTGGACGGATCCGAGGTGGAGACCGTCGGCGGCCTGCTCGCCCAGCGCCTCGGCCGGGTTCCGCTGCCCGGTGCCGAAGCCGAGATCGAAGGACTCCGGTTGCGCGCCGAAGGCGGCAAGGACCACCGCGGCCGCATCCGCATCAACGCGCTGCTCGTGCGCCGCGCGAACGGCGAGCCCGCATCGCACCGCGGTGCCGACCAGGAAGGAAGCAGCACCCGTGGCTGAGCAAGCGCCCCCGCAGGAACTGGACGCCGAGGACGCCAAGATCGTGACGCTGGCCCGGTCGGCCCGCGCGCGCACCGGCGCCGCCGAAGGCGCCGCGGTCCGCGACACCGACGGCCGCACCTACGCCGCCTGCACCGTCGAGCTGCCCTCGCTGCGGCTGACCGCGCTGCAGGTGGCGGTGGCCACCGCGGCCGCCAGCGGTGCCGAAGGGCTGGAGGCGGCCGCCGTCGTCACCGACGCCGCCGAGGTCTCCGCCGACTCCGTCGCCGCCGTCCGCGACCTCACCGCCGCCGCGCCGGTGCTGCGCGCCGACGCCGCGGGCGAGGTCCGGGGCGTGCTGCGCTGAACACCTGGTGAACGGCCCGCCCGCCGCCTCCGCCGGGGCGGGTGGGCCGCTCACCTCGTCGTCCGGCGACAATGGGCGGGTGAGCAGCACTCCAGATGCCCCCGCCGAACACCGCTCCGGGTTCGCGTGCTTCGTCGGCCGCCCCAACGCCGGCAAGTCCACGCTGACCAACGCGCTGGTCGGTTCGAAGGTGGCGATCACCTCCAGCAAGCCCCAGACCACCCGCCACGCGATCCGCGGGATCGTGCACCGGCCCGACGCCCAGCTGATCATCGTGGACACGCCGGGCCTGCACCGGCCGCGCACCCTGCTCGGCCAGCGGCTCAACGACCTCGTCTACGAGACCTGGTCCGAAGTGGACGTCGTCGGGTTCTGCGTGCCCGCGGACCAGAAGGTCGGGCCCGGCGACAAGTTCATCGCCGAGCAGCTCAAGAAGGTCGCCCGCCGCACCCCGGTGCTCGGCGTCATCACCAAGACCGACCTGGCCACCAAGCAGCAGGTCGCCGAGCAGCTGCTCGCCCTGCAGCAGGTGATGGACTTCGCCGATCTGGTCCCGGTGTCCGCTGTGGACTCCTACCAGATGGACACCCTCGGTGACCTGCTGGTGGGTCACCTGCCGGAAGGCCCGCAGCTGTACCCGGACGGCGAGCTCACCGACGAGCCGGAGGAGACGCTGATCGCGGAGATGATCCGCGAGGCCGCGCTGGAAGGCGTGCGCGACGAGCTCCCGCACTCGCTGGCCGTCCGCATCGAGGAGATGAACCAGCGCGAGGACCGCGACGACCTGGTGGACGTGCACGCGATCGTCTACGTGGAGCGGCAGAGCCAGAAGTCGATCGTGATCGGCCGCAAGGGCGAGCGGCTGCGCGAGGTCGGGTCCAACGCTCGCCAGCACATCCAGAAGCTGCTGGGCAGCAAGATCTACCTGGACCTGCACGTGAAGGTCGCCAAGGACTGGCAGCGCGACCCGAAGCAGCTGCGGAGGCTGGGATTCTGATCCCGCGGAGTTTGACTTCGCAACGGACTGCGCAAGATTTCCCGGATCGGCCGCGGTGGCGAGTTGCGCTCGGGTAATTTCCTGCCCGGCCTCCTCAGAGCGCTGCCATTCCACCCGATCGAAGGATTGTCTCCGTGACCAACCCGTATGGCGGGCCGCCGTCCGGCCCGCAGCCGCAGCAGCCCTACGGGCAACAGCCGTACCCGCAGTCGGGAGGCCAGCCCCAGCAGCCCTATCCGCAGTCCGGCCCGATGCCGCAACAGCCCGCGCCCTACGGCCAGCAGCCGTACGGCCAGCAGCCCTACGGTCAGCAGCCGTACGGCCAGCCGGGCTACGGTCAGCAGCCCCAGCAGCCGTACGGCCAGCCGGGCTACGGCTACGGGCACCCCGGGCCGTTCTCCGAGTGGGGGACCCGGGTGCTGGGGTACCTGATCGACGGGGCGCTCGTCGGCGTGCCCTACCTGATCGTCTACGGGATCACCTTCGCGAGCGTCATGGGCTCCGCTTCGTCGATCACCACCGAAGCCGAAGCGCTGTCCATGATCAGCACCGTGTACACGGTCCTCGGGATCTTCGGGCTGATCGCGATGGCGTTCAACATCTGGAACCTCTGCTACAAGCGCGGGACCACCGGGCAGACCATCGGGCAGAAGATCGTCAAGATCAAGACCGTCAGCGAGGAGACCGGGCAGCCCCTCGGCTTCGGCGGCGCGTTCCTGCGCCAGCTCTGCCACGTCCTGGACGGGCTTCCCTGCTCGATCGGCTTCCTCGCCCCGCTGTGGGAGCAGAAGAACCAGACCTGGGCCGACAAGATCGTCAAGTCCGTCGTCGTCCCGGCCGACCCCGCGCCGACCAGCGGCTACCCGCAGCAGCCCGGCTACCCGGCGCAGCCCGGGTACCCGCAGCAGGGCGGTTACCCCCAGCAGGGCGGTTACCCGGGCCAGCAGCAGCCCGGTTACCCGCAGCAGCCGCCGCAGCAGTGGTGAGCATCGAGTGAGCGGGCTGCTGCGAGCGGCCACCTCCCCGCTTCGTCGCGGGGGCCGGACGACCCGCCTCGCGGCGGGAGCCGGGGCGCTCGGCTTGGTGCTGAGCGCCGGACTCGTCCCGCTGCCCTGCCCGC
>NZ_JAIUKB010000154.1:0-10548 GCF_020176785.1 Saccharopolyspora sp. 6V
CCCCCCGCGGCGGGGATGCCCGGGGCGGCCGGGGGGGGGGGCGCGGGCCCCCCCCCCGGGGGGGGCCCGCCCCCCGCCCCCCCCGCGGCGGGGGGGGCGCGGGGGCGCTCGGCTTGGTGCTGAGCGCCGGACTCGTCCCGCTGCCCTGCCCGCTGCTGTTCCTCACCGGCTTCGACTGCCCGTTCTGCGGCGGCAGCCGGATGCTCGGCGCGCTGCTGCACGGCGACCTGGCGCGCGCCGTCGACCTGAACGCCTTCGCCCTGGTGCTCGTGCTGCCGGTGGCGGTGCTGTTCCTGATCGCCTCGGCGCGCCAGGAGGTCCGCGGCATCCCGTCGCCCTGGCTGGTCGGCCGCCCCGGCCGCTGGGCGGCGAACGCGGTGCTGGCCGCCGCCGTGGTGTGGGGCGTGGTGCGCAACCTCCCCGGTTTCGAGGCGCTGCGGGCCTGATCCCGCGGGCACCCGGCGTTCCGGCCGGACGCTCACCCGGAGCAGCCGGGTCGCCCGGTAGTGGGACGATGGCGGGGTGAGCCTCTACCGGGATACCGGCGTCGTGCTGCGGGTCCACAAGCTGGGTGAGGCCGACCGGATCATCACCCTGCTCACCCGCCGCTTCGGCAAGGTGCGCGCCGTCGCCAAGGGCGTGCGCCGCACCACCTCGCGCTTCGGTGCCCGGGTCGAACCCTTCTGCCACGTGGACGTGCAGCTGCACACCGGGCGCACCCTCGACGTGATCACCCAGGTGCAGACGCTGGACGCGTTCGGCGTGCACATCGTGGACGACTACCAGCGCTACACCGCGGGCTGCGCCGTGCTGGAGACCGTGGACCGGCTCGCCGCCGAGGAAGGCGAACCGGTGCTGCGGCTGTACCTGCTGGTCACCGGCGCGCTGCGGGCGCTGTCCGGGCGGGAGCGGGACCCGTCGCTGGTGCTCGACGCGTTCCTGCTGCGCGCCATGTCCTACGCGGGCTGGGCCCCCGCGCTCAGCGAGTGCGCGCGCTGCGGGGAGGCGGGCCCGCACGCCGCGTTCAACGTGCAGGGCGGCGGTGCGATGTGCGTGAACTGCCGCCCCACCGGCTCGGCGCGCCCCGCGCAGCAGACGCTGCCGCTGCTCGAAGCGCTCATGCACGGCGACTGGCCGGCCGCCGAGCGGACCACCGAGCAGGTGCGCCGGGAGGGCAGCGGGCTCGTCGCCGCGCACCTGCAGTGGCACCTGGAGCGGCAGCTGCGCTCGTTGCCGCTGGTGGAGCGCCAGGAACACCGCCCGGTGGTGCCCGAGCTCATCCGCGAACGCGCGGCCGCGGTGGACGAGGAACCCACCGCCGAGGAAACGACCGCTGCCGGATCGGCCGCAGCGGAATCAGCCGCAGCGGAGTCGGCCGTCGGGGAACCGGTCGCTGGGGAGTCGGCCGCAGCGGATCCCGTCCACCGGGCCACCGCGATCCCGGGAACGGCGGACGGGGCCACCGGTTGATCGTGCGCAGCTGGCGCCCCCGGGACGCCGAAGCGGTGCACCGGATCTGCGTGGCCACCGGCGACGGCGGCGAACCCGTGCACCACATCCTGCGGGAGCCCGACCTGGTCGCCCACGTCTTCGCCGACCCCTACCTGCTGCTGCACCCCGAACTGGCCTTCGTCGTGGAAGGCCGCGGCACCGTGCTCGGCTACGTCGTCGCCGCGCTGCACACCGAGGAGTTCTACGCGCGCTGGCAGCTGGAGTGGGCACCGCGGTTCGCCGCCAGCCACCCCTCCTCGCGGGTGGTGGACGGCCGCGACGCGGACAGCCAGCTGCGCGCGTTCCTGCACCGGCCGCGGCTGATGCTGCCCGCGCAGCTGGACCGGTTCCCCTCGCACCTGCACATCAACCTGGTCGCCGGAGTCCGCGGGCAGGGCATGGGAAAGCGGTTGATGCAGGCGGTGTTCCAGCAGCTGGCGCGCGCCGGATCACCGGGCGTGCAGCTCGGCGTGAACCCGAGCAACACCCGGGCGCAAGCGTTCTACCAGCGAATCGGGATGGTCCGGCTGCCGTCGGACACCCGGCTCGAAGTCCGCTACGGGACACCACTGAACGGGTGACATGCGGGTCCGGGAGAATGGGCGCCCGGCCGCAGAGCAAAGGAGAAGGCACACATGCTGCGACGCCGTGGACGCGGTAGCGACGACCCGAGCGTGAAGGCGCCTGCCCCGCACGCTTCCGGTGCGACCCCGCCCGCCCTGCCGCCCGAGCTGGTGCCGCGGCACGTGGCCATCGTGATGGACGGCAACGGTCGCTGGGCCAACGAACGCGGACTGCCCCGGGTCGAGGGGCACAAGCGGGGCGAGCAGGTCGTGCTGGAGCTCGCCAGGGGTGCCATCGAGATCGGCGTGAAGTGGCTGTCGCTGTACGCCTTCTCCACCGAGAACTGGAAGCGCAGCCCGGAGGAGGTCAAGTTCCTCATGGGCTTCAACCGCGACGTCATCGCCCGGCGCGTCGACGAGCTCGACGAGCTCGGCGTGCGGGTGCGCTGGGCCGGTCGCAAGCCGCGGCTGTGGCGCAGCGTCGTGAACACGCTCCAGGCCGCGGAAGAGCGCACTCGTGGCAACGAAGTCATGAACTTGACCATGTGCGTGAACTATGGTGGCCGGGCCGAGGTGGGCGACGCCGCTCGTGAGATCGCCCGGCTGGCCGCCGCAGGCAAGATCAATCCAGAGAAGGTGGACGAGCGGACCGTGTCCCGGCACCTCTACCAATCGGAGATGCCCGACGTCGACCTGTTCATCCGGCCGTCCGGGGAGCAACGCACTTCCAACTTCCTGCTCTGGCAGTCCGCATACGCCGAATTGGTGTTCCAAGACACCCTGTTCCCCGACGTGGATCGTCGCCACCTGTGGCGCGCGTGCGAGCAGTACGCACGCCGCGACCGGCGCTTCGGCGGCGCCGTCGATCGTGCCGCGCAGGACGAGAGCACCACTGAAACCGCCCAGGAGGGCATCTCATGACCCAGGAGGCCGCCACTACCGCGGAACTGCTGACCGCGGCGAAAGAGGCGCTGGAGACCTACCACGAGGTGAACGTCGACGACGACGGCGCGTTGACGCTGCGGCACGGCGACGTGCCGTGCGCGGTGCAGGCGATGCAGCTCGCCGAGGGCCTGACCGTGCTGAGCCTGACCTGCGTCGTGGCGTGGGACCTGCCGCTGGACGAGAAGCTGGCGCAGTCGGCCGCGGAACGTGCCGGGCAGGGCCTGTTCGGCACGCTCGGCGTGGTGCGCACCGAGCGCGGCATGGACGTGACGCTGCGCTACGCGTTCCCCGCCGAGGGCATGGAGCAGCAGCCGCTGGGCACGCTGCTGATGCTGGTCGTGTCGACCGCGTCGCAGCTGCGCGGTGAGCTGCTCACCGAGGTCGAAGAGGACACCCCGGCCGCCGACTGAACCGCCGTACCGCGCACGCCCCACCTGGAACCGCGCCGGTTCCGGGAGGGGCGTCGTGCTGCGCGGGGCCGGTTCGGCCGGCACGCGGGCGGCGAGTCGGCGCCGGGCGGCCCGGACTTCGCCGGATACGGCCGAACCCGGGTGATCCGGGGTGAACCGCGCCACCGGAGGTCACCTCCGGTCGCCGATCCGCGGGCCGGAACGGGTGATCGGCCGCTCGAGCGGGTGGGAACCGGTGGTCCCGGGGCCAGGGCAGGTGGCAACGATGGTCATGTGCGGCTGGCACGATGAGCCGGTGACCACGACCCTCCGCCCGGGGAGCGACCCGGGGAGTCCGAGCGGTGGTCCGGTGCGGCGCCGCCGGGTCACCTCGATGGAAGTGCTGTGCGCGCTGCTGCTGCTCGCGCTGCTGTTCCAGGCGCAGCTCAGCGCGCTGCTGGACGTGCCGGGGCTGCGCACCGGATCGACCGTGTTCGTCGCGGTGTGCGTGCAGGCGCTGCCGTTCCTGGTGCTCGGCGTGCTGATCAGCGGGGCGATCGCCGCGTTCGTGCCGCCGAGCGCGCTGCGCAGGGTGCTGCCCGGGCGCCCCGGCGCCGCGGTGCCGGTCGCCGGGCTGGCCGGGGTGGCGCTGCCCGGGTGCGAGTGCGCCTCCGTGCCGGTGGCCCGCCGGTTGATGCAGCAGGGCATCGCACCCGCCGCGGCGCTGGCGTTCCTGCTCGCCGCGCCTGCGGTGAACCCCGTCGTGCTGGTCTCGACCGCGGTCGCGTTCCCCGGCGACCCGATGATGGTGCTCGCCCGGTTCCTCGGGTCGCTGCTGACCGCGTGCGCGATGGGCTGGCTGTGGCTGCGCGTGGGCAAGGCTGAGTGGATCGCCGACCGCGCGCTGCGGCGGGCCGAGCGGCGCGCACCGGGCGGTGCGGGCCGGTGGGCGCTGTTCGCCGAGACCGCCCGGCACGACCTGGTCGAAGCCGGCGGGTTCCTAGTGCTCGGCGGGCTCACCTCCGCGGTGTTCAACGTCCTGGTCCCGGCGGAGTGGACGAGCTCGCTGGGCGGGCAGCTGGTGCTCGGCGTGCTGGTGATGGCGGTGCTCGCGGTGGTGCTGGCGCTGTGCAGCGAGGCGGACGCGTTCGTCGCCGCCGCGATGGCCGGGATGCCGCTGATCCCGAAGCTGGTGTTCCTGGTCGTCGGGCCCGCCGTGGACATCAAGCTCATCGCCCTGCAGGCGGGCACCTTCGGGCGGTCCTTCGCCCTCCGGTTCGCCCCGTTGACGTTCGTGGTCGCCGTCGCCAGTTCGATGCTGGTCGGCCTGCTGCTGCTGGGAGGCGCGTGATGCGGCGCGAAACGCAGAACCTGCTGCTGGTGCTGCTCGGCGGCGCCCTGCTCAAGATCGCGCTCACCGGGACCTACCTGCGCTACGTCAAACCGGCGCTGTTCCCGTGGCTGATCGGCACCGGGGCGGTGATGGTGCTGCTGGCCGCCGTCGCCATCGTGCGCGACATCCGGGCGGCGCGGGCCAGGGCGCGGGCGGACGACCCGTTCGCCGCCCCGCCCGAACCGCACGAGCCGGCCGAGCACGCCGCGCACGAGCACCGCGACCGGAGCCCGTGGATGCTGCTGCTCCCGGTGTTCGCGATCTTCCTGGTCGCCCCGCCCGCGCTGGGCGCCGACTCCATCGGCCGCGGCCAGCAGACCGCGGCACCCGAGCGGCCCACCGGGGCGAGCGCCCTGTTCGACGAGCTGCCGCCGGGGCCGGCACCGGAGCTGAGCGTCTCGGAGTTCATCACCCGCGTCGTGTGGGACGGCAGCGGTGCGCTGGAGCAGCGGGCCGTGCGGCTGCGCGGCTTCGTGGTGCACCCGGCGGACGGCCCGGCGCGGACCCAGCTCGCGCGGATGCGGATCAGCTGCTGCGCGGCCGACGCCTCACCGGTGCTGATCGACCTGGCCGGACCCGCCGCGAACGCGCTCGCGACCACCCCGCAGGACAGCTGGATCGAGGTGACCGGCACGCTGCGGGCGGGCAGCGCGACCGAGGCGAACGGCCAGGTGCCGACCTTCGACATCACCGGGGCCCGCGGCATCCCGGCGCCGGACGACCCCTACGAGTACTGAGCGGGGCTCACTCGGCGGCGCACTCCGGGCACACGCCGATGATCTCGACGGTGTGACCCACGTTCGAAAAGCCGTGCTCGCCCGCGATCCGCTCCGCCCACGCCTCCACCGGCGGGTCCGCGACCTCCACGGTCCGGCCGCAGTGCCGGCACACCAGGTGGTGGTGGTGCTCGGCGGAGCAGCGGCGGTAGATCGCCTCGCCCGAGTCGGTGCGCAGCACGTCGATCTCGCCGGCGTCGGCCAAGGTCTGCAAGGTGCGGTAGACGGTGGTCAAGCCGATGCCCTCGCCGCGGCGCCGCAACTGCTCGTGCAGGTCCTGCGCCGACCGGAAGTCGTCGACCTCGCTGAGCAGGCGGGAGACCGCCGCTCGCTGCTTGGTTGCCCGCAGGCCCGGCACGCCGGCCGCGGAACGCTCACCGGTGGTCACGCTGTCTCCGTTTCCTCGTTCTCGGGGGCCGGACGTGCGCCGCGTCCGCGCGGACGGGTTCCGGAGAGCTCCTCCGCGTGCGTGGCGGCGTCCACGACGATGTGCGCCAGGTGCTCGTCGACCAGGCGGTACACGACCTCGCGCCCGTGCCGCTCCCCGTGCACGACCCCCGCGGACTTCAGCACCCGCAGGTGCTGGCTGATCAGCGGCTGGGTGACGCCGAGCGCCTCCACCAGCTCGTGCACGCACCGCTCGGCCGTGCGCAGCTGCAGCACGATCGCGATGCGCACCGGCGCGGCCAGCGCCCGCAGCAGCTCCCCGGCTTCGACCAGGGTCTGCTGGTCGTGCACCGGGACCAGGCGCGGCGCCTCGCGCTCCGGCGAGTGCACGTGCTCCTCGGCGCGATCCGGGTGGCCGCTCGCCGTCCCGGCCGCCGACGCGATCTCGACCGGCTCGGAGCCGGTCGATCCGGCGAGGGGATCGGGGCTGACGGCGGGCATGGTGTCCTTTCCGGCGTGCCTGGAGTGCTGCCGCACCGGCGGTCCGGTCGGCGGTGCTGCTGCGGAGGACGCGTCCCGCGCGGGGCGCGGCGGTGCCCTCTGCCACGGCCCATCCTACGGGTCGGGCGAAACGGGTAGGCACCTCGCGGGAGCGGCCCGGGGCGGGCGCGATCCCGCCAGCGCAGCACCGCTGACCGCACCGGACGGGTGACCGGGACCGTCCCGCGGCGCGCGGGAGGCGGGTGGGGCCGCCGGTGCGAGCGACCTCATCGGTACGCTGGGAAACCCCAGGAACGGGACGCGTGCGCAGGTGCGGCCTGCGCAGCATCGGAGATCGTCGGAAGCCGGACTCCGATGCCGGGAGGACCTCACCGACCCCGGGGAGGTGCAGGCCCCGGAGCCCCCGACCGGAACGAGCGGCGGGGACCGGCGCAGCGCCGCCGGGCCCGCTCGCAGATGGAGCCCTCGCCGAGCCCGACCTGCGCGGTCGAGCCTCGGCCCGAAGCAATCGTCGAGTCCCTCGACCTGAGATTCCGGAGTGACCGTGCCCGCCGATCAGATCGACACGATCGTCAACCTGTGCAAGCGCCGTGGCTTCGTCTTCCCGTCCGGGGAGATCTACGGCGGTACGAAGTCGGCGTGGGACTACGGGCCGCTCGGCGTCGAGCTCAAGGACAACATCAAGCGCCAGTGGTGGAAGTCCATGGTGCAGGGCCGCGACGACGTCGTCGGCCTCGACTCCTCGGTGATCCTGCCCCGCGACGTGTGGGTCGCCTCCGGCCACGTCGGGGCGTTCCACGACCCGCTGGTCGAGTGCACCTCCTGCCACCACCGCTTCCGCGGCGACCACCTGGTGGAGGAGTTCGCCGAGCGCACCGGCAAGGAGATCGCCGAGGGCGACCTGTCCCAGATCCCCTGCCCGAACTGCGGCAACCGCGGCCAGTTCACCGAGCCGCGCGAGTTCAACATGATGCTCAAGACGTTCCTCGGCCCGGTCGAGAGCGACGAGGGCATGCACTACCTGCGCCCCGAGACGGCGCAGGGCATCTTCGTGAACTTCGCGAACGTGATGACGACCGCGCGCAAGAAGCCGCCGTTCGGCATCGGCCAGATCGGCAAGTCGTTCCGCAACGAGATCACGCCCGGTAACTTCGTGTTCCGCACCCGCGAGTTCGAGCAGATGGAGATGGAGTTCTTCGTCGAGCCGGGCGAGGACGAGCAGTGGCACCAGTACTGGATCGACGCGCGCACCGACTGGTACGTGGACCTCGGTGTGGACCGCGACAACCTGCGGCTCTTCGAGCACCCGAAGGACAAGCTGTCGCACTACTCGAAGCGCACCGTCGACATCGAGTACCGCTTCCGCTTCGCGGGCAGCGAGTGGGGTGAGCTGGAAGGCATTGCCAACCGCACCGACTTCGACCTCACCACGCACTCGAACCACTCGGGCGTGGACCTGTCGTACTTCGACCAGGCCAGCAACTCCCGCTACCGTCCCTACGTGATCGAACCGGCGGCGGGCGTGGGACGTCCGATGATGGCCTTCCTGGTGGACGCCTACCACGAGGACGAGGCGCCGAACGCCAAGGGCGGCGTGGACAAGCGCACCGTGCTGAAGCTGGACCGCAGGCTGGCGCCGGTGAAGGCCGCGGTGCTGCCGCTGTCCCGCAACGTCGAGCTGTCGCCGAAGGCGAAGGACCTGGCCGCGCAGCTGCGCCGGAACTGGAACATCGAGTTCGACGACGCCGGTGCGATCGGCCGCCGCTACCGCAGGCACGACGAGATCGGGACCCCGTTCTGCGTGACGGTGGACTTCGACTCGCTGTCCGACCACGCGGTGACGGTCCGCGAGCGCGACACCATGTCCCAGGAGCGGGTGGCGATGGACAAGCTGGAGGAGTACCTCGCCGTCCGCCTCATCGGCTGCTGAGCGGCCCCGGCACCGGAACGAGCCCATGACTGAGACCGGTACCGCCCCCCGTGGTTCCAGCACCGGCCGGGTGCTGCGCCGCACCGTGCTCGGTGCGGTGCTGATGGTGCTGCTGCTGCTGGGCGGTACCGGTTTCCGCGTGTGGCAGGTGGCGCGCAGCGACGACCGCCGCCCGGTGGACATGATCGTGGTGCTGGGCGCGGCCCAGTACCACGGCAAGCCCACCCCGGTGCTGCGCGCGCGGCTGGAGCAGGCCCTGGAGCTCTACGAGCAGGGCCTGACCGAGCACGTGGTGACCGTCGGCGGCAGCCAGGTCGGCGACGAGTACACCGAGGCGGAGACGGGCCGGCTGTGGCTGGCCGAGCAGGGCGTGCCCGAGAACAAGATCACCGACGTGGAGACCGGGGCGGACACCCTGGGCAGCATGAAGGCGGTCGCGACCTTGGCGCGGGAACGCGGCTGGAGCTCGGCGCTGATCGTCAGCGACCCGTGGCACTCGTTGCGCGCCCGCACGATGGCCGGTGATTTCGGGTTGGACGCGTGGGCGTCGCCGACCCGTTCGGGGCCGATGGTGCAGACCCGGGCGACGCAGTTCCACTACATCTTCCGGGAGACCGGTGGCCTGCTGTACTACCGGCTGACGCACGCCCCGGCCGAGGTCCTCAGCGACCGCTTGAGCTGACCCGGCGTTCACCGGCCGTTGCCGCCGCGTTCCGGCTGGCAGGGCGGGGGTAGGCCGTAGGCTGGGCGCGGTGAACGACTTGTGCCCCGGCTACGACGAGCACGACCTGGCCCGGTCGGCCCCCGAAGCACCGAAGGCGGCCTTCCCCGGCGCGCACCGGGAGGCGCGCAGCCCGTTCGCCCGGGACCGGGCGCGGGTGCTGCACTCGGCCGCGCTGCGCAGGCTGGCCGGGAAGACGCAGGTGATGGGCCCGGAAGAGGGCGATGTGCCGCGCACCCGGCTGACGCATTCGCTGGAGGTCGCGCAGATCGGCCGCGGCATCGCGGTGACCCTGGGCGCGGACCCGGACCTGGTGGACACGGCCGGGTTGGCGCACGACATCGGTCATCCGCCGTTCGGGCACAACGGCGAGCAGGCGTTGGACGAGCTCGCGGGCGCCTGCGGCGGGTTCGAGGGCAACGCGCAGACCTTGCGGATCCTGACCAGGTTGGAGCCGAAGCTGCCGGGCGAGCCGGGTGCGGGCAGCGGGCTGAACCTGACCCGGGCCTGCTTGGACGCGGCGACGAAGTACCCGTGGCCGCGCCGGCCGGGGCAGGTGAAGTTCGGCGCCTACCCGGACGACCTGGCGGTGTTCGGCTGGATGCGGCAGGGCGCGCTGGGAGAACGTCGCTGCCTGGAGGCGCAGGTCATGGACTGGGCCGACGACGTTGCCTATTCGGTGCACGACGTGGAGGACGGGGTGCACTCGGGCCGCATCTCGCTGCACGAGCTGTCCCGGCCGGAGGAGCGCTCGGAGATCGTGCGGCTGGCGGCGAAGCACTTCTGGGCGGACGGCGATGCGGGTGAGCTGGACGCGGCGGCGGGTGGGCTGGCGGTGCTGCCCGCGGTGGCCGCGGTCGCCGACTACGACGGCACCTTGGCCGCGCAGGTGGCGTTGAAGCGGTTGACCAGCGAACTCGTCGGCCGGTTCACCTCGGCGGCGGTGACGGGCACCGTGGAGGCGTTCGGCGCCGGGCCGTTGACCCGGTACGCGGCGGACGTGGTGGTGCCGCGCGAGGTGGCGGCCGAGGTGGCGGTGCTCAAGGCGGTGGCGGTGCACTTCGTGCTCAGCGATCCGCGCCGGTTGCGGATGCAGGAGCGGCAGCGGGAGCTGCTGGCGGAGCTGGTCGCGGTGCTGGCGGCGCGAGCCCCGGAGTCGCTGGACCCGGCGTTGGCCCCGGCGTGGTCGGCGGCGTCGGACGATGCGCAGCGGTTGCGGGTGGTGCTGGACCAGGTGGCGTCGTTGACCGATGCGCAGGCGGTGTCCTGGCATGCACGCCATGTACACAGAGACACCAAGTCTGTGTGAAATAGGTCCGATCGGGGGGTGCGTACGCCCGGTCGTCCGGCATAGTGTTCACGCAGCGGGGGGGGGGGGGGGGGGGGGGGGGGGGGGGGGGGGGGCCCCCCCCCCGGGGGGGGGGGGGGGCCGCCGGCCCCGGGCCGGCGCGG
>NZ_JAIUKB010000155.1:0-2010 GCF_020176785.1 Saccharopolyspora sp. 6V
GATCTTTTTCACCGGTGGCTCCGCCACAGGCGAAAAAGCTGTCCTCGCGAGAATCCCGCTGAGAACCCGCGGGTGGTCCTGCTGCTCTGGTGGTCGCCGCTCAGCGGCTTCGCCGCTGACAGGAAAGAGTCGCGAACCGTCGGGCAGGGTCCAAGACGGGCTGAGGACCCGCGGGTGGTCCGGTTGCGTGCTGGGTCGCTGCTCAGCGGCTTCGCCGCTGACAGGACGACGTGCGGGGCGGGTGCTTCGGGTCAGGGGGCGACCGAGGTGCCCGTGGTGTTGTGCGGGGGGATGCCGTCCTGGGCTTCCGGGGAGACCGGCAGGTCTTCCGCCTGCACGCAGCCGCCGATCAGCTCGACCACCCCGTCCTGCTGCCGGTACGAGCCGGGTTCGTCGCAGCCCGCCTGGGCGACCGCGAACACGGCGCCCGCCGACAGGACCGCCGCCACCGCGATCCCGCCGACCAGTGGAAGCGTTCCCGTCGATGCCATCGCCGGTGCCATCCGTGTCCTCCCCGGAGCCGCCGCTCCGCGCGCCGTTGCGCCGTCGTGGGTGCGCGCGCCCCGGCAGACCCCCGATGCCGCGGGCGGATCACGCGTACCGAGCAGCGTACCCAACACCTCGGTCGGCGGTCCGGCTTCGCGCTGGGGCACGATTGGCGCATGTCCCTGATCAGCTTGGACCGGATCCGCGCCGCCGCCGGTGACCTGGCGGACGTGGCCCGCCGCACTCCGCTCGCCCACTCCCGGGTGCTCAGCGACCACGTCGGTGCCGACGTGCACTTGAAGTGCGAGAACCTGCAGCGCACCGGGTCGTTCAAGCTGCGCGGTGCCTACGTCCGGCTGCGCGCCCTGGACGAGGAGCGCCGGGCGGCGGGAGTGGTGGCGGCCAGCGCGGGCAACCACGCGCAGGGCGTGGCGCTGGCGGCCTCGCTGCTGGGCATCGAGTCCACGGTGTTCATGCCGGAGCGCGCGACGCTGCCGAAGCTGGCCGCGACCCAGTCCTACGGCGCCGAGGTGCGCGCGGAGGGCGCGGTGCTGTCCGAGACCCTCGCGCTGGCGCAGGAGCACGCCGCCCGCACCGGTGCCGAGTTCATCCACCCGTTCGACCACCCGGACGTGCTGGCCGGGCAGGGGACCGTCGGGCTGGAGGTGCTGGAGCAGCTGCCGGAGGTCGGCACCGTGCTGGTGCCCACCGGCGGCGGTGGCCTGGTCGCCGGGGTCGCGGCCGCGGTGAAGGCGCTGCGCCCGCAGGTCCGGGTCATCGGGGTGCAGGCCGAGCAGGCCGCGGCCTGGCCGCCTTCGCTGGCGCAGGGAGCTCCGGTGCGCCTGTCCGACACGCGCACGATGGCCGACGGCATCGCCGTCGCCCAGCCCGGCGAGGTCACCTTCGAGCACGTGTCCGCCCTCGTCGACGACGTGATCGCGGTGAGCGAGCAGGCCCTGTCCCGGGCGCTGCTGCTGTGCCTGGAGCGGATGAAGCTCGTCGCCGAACCGGCCGGGGTCGCGGCCGTCGCTGGCCTGCTGGAACGCCCCGACCTGCTGGCGCCGCCGACGGTCGCGGTGCTCTCCGGCGGCAACATCGACCCGTTGCTGCTGCTGCAGCTGATCCGGCACGGCATGACCTCCGCGGGCCGCTACCTGTCGTTGCGGGTGCGGCTGCCGGACCTGCCGGGCTCGCTGGCGGAGCTGCTCGGCAGGCTCGGCGACCTGGCGGCGAACGTGCTGGACATCGAGCACTCCCGGATCTCCGGGGCGCTGGCGCTCGGCCAGGTGGACGTGGAGGTGAGCCTGGAGACCCGCGGGCCGGAGCACCGCGAGCACGTGGTCGCCGAGCTGACCCGCGCCGGCTACACCGTCACCTCCGAGCGGTGAGCGGTGCCCCCCCGCCCCCCCCGCGGGGCGCCCCCCGGGCCCGGGTGGCGCGCCGGGGCCGCGGCCGCGGGCGGGGCGCGCACAGCGCCCTTAAGTTGGCCTGTCCGCAGCCCCGCCCGCCGGGGCGCGGGCTGAG
>NZ_JAIUKB010000156.1:0-25889 GCF_020176785.1 Saccharopolyspora sp. 6V
GCGGGCGGGCGCCCGCCCCGCGGGGGGGGGGGGGGGCCGCCGCCGGCCCGCCCCCCCCCCCCCGCCCGGGGCGGGGGGGGGCCGGCCCCCCCCGGCCCCCCCGCCCCCACGCCCGGCGTCACAGGTTGCCGCGCAGGTCCTGCTCCCGCTCGATGGCCTCGAACAGCGCCTTGAAGTTGCCCTTGCCGAAGCCCAGCGAGCCGTGCCGCTCGATGAGCTCGTAGAACACCGTCGGCCGGTCCCCGATCGGCTTGGTGAAGATCTGCAGCAGGTACCCGTCCTCGTCGCGGTCCACGAGGATGCCGTGCTCCTTCAACGTCTCGATCGGCAGCCGCACCTGCCCGATGCGGGCCCGCAGCTCCGGGTCGTCGTAGTAGGAGTCCGGCGTGCTCAGGAACTCCACGCCTGCGGCGCGCATCGCGGTGATGGTGCCGAGGATGTCCCCGGTGGCGAGCGCGATGTGCTGGCAGCCGGCGCCCCGGTAGAACTCCAGGTACTCGTCGATCTGCGACTTCTTGCGCCCGGCCGCGGGTTCGTTGAGCGGGAACTTCACCCGGTGGTTGCCGTTGGCGACGACCTTGCTCATCAGCGCCGAGTACTCGGTGGCGATGTCGTCGCCCACGAACTCGGCCATGTTCACGAAGCCCAGCACCCGGTTGTAGAAGCCGACCCACCGGTCCATCTCGCCGAGCTCGACGTTGCCGACGCAGTGGTCCACGGCCTGGAACAGCCGCTTCGGCGCGCCCGCCGGTTTGGTGTAGCCGCCGCTGCGCGCCACGTACCCGGGCAGGTAGGGCCCGGTGTAGCGGCTGCGGTCGATCAGCGTGTGCCGCGTTTCGCCGTAGGTGGCGATGGCGGCCATCCGCACCACGCCGTGCTCGTCGGAGCGCTCGTGCGGTTCGTCGAGGACGGTGGCCCCTTGGGAGCGGGCGTGCTCCACGCAGCGGTCCAGGTCCTGCACCTCCAGCGCCAGGTCGACGACGCCGTCGCCGTGCGCCCGGTGGTGGTCGGCGAGCGGGCTGTCCGGGTCGACCGCGCCGAGCAGCACGAACCGGGCCGAGCCGGACTTGAGCACGTACGCCTTGTGGTCCCGCTCGCCCTGCTCCGGGCCGCGGTAGGCGACGAGCTCCATGCCGAACGCGACCTGGTAGAACAACGCGCTCTGGGTGGCGTTGCCGACGACGAACACGACCGCGTCCATCGCCCGCACGGGGAACGGGTCGCGGCTGGAGTCGTGGTCGACGAGGCCGACGAGCCTGCGCATCTGGTCGAAGGTGACGTCGTCGAGCTTGCCGGTGCTGCCGATCTCGCCGTGGTCAACGGTGCCGGTCACGGTGCCTCCCTGCGTTGTGCGAGGTGTGTGTCACGAAGGGTGAGGTCATCAGGCATGCTGCACAAGGGACGTCGAGTTCACTGGACAACATGTCCGGTCGAGCGGCGGCGGTGCTCGGCAGGTCGGTCAAGTTGCGCAGGAGGATCGGTGGAGCACGAGGACTCGGAGCTGGACGCGCTCGACGCCCGGCTGCTGCTGTTGCTGGCCGACGAACCCCGCCTCGGGGTGCTGGAGTGCTCGCGGCGGCTCGGCGTCGCCCGCGGCACCGTGCAGGCCCGGCTGGACCGGATGCGGCGGCGCGAGGTGCTGCGCGGCTTCCCGCCGGACCTGGACCTGGCGGCGATGGGCTACGGGCTGACCGCGTTCGCGGTGCTGGAGATCGCGCAGGGGCAGCGGGACGCGGTGGTGCGGCGGCTGGCCGCGATCGACGAGGTGTGCGAGGTGCAGACCACCACCGGCGAGGGCGACCTGTGGGTGCGGGTGGTGGCGCGGTCCAACGCCGACCTGCAGCGGGTGATCGACGAGGTGGTGGCCGCGCCGCAGGTGCTGCGGACCTCCACGTCGATCGCGCTGTCCACCCCGGTGCCGCCGCGGGTGCGTCCGCTGCTGGAGCGGTTGGCGGGGGAGGAACCGTGACGGGCCGCGGTGGATTCCCGGCGGGTGCCGCGCCGGTCGTTCTCGGAACGGGGTGAATTCACCTGTCCGGACAAATGGGCCGATCCGGGCGATGACCTTCCCGGGGGTGCCGGAACCCGATCCGCCCGGTCAGCGCCCTCCTGGAACGGAGCTGGTCCGGCCCGGGTCCGGGGACCGCGCCGCCGCGGGGCACGGCGCTCCCCGCACGGCCCGGTGCGCGGAACTCCGTGCGGCGCGGGCGGATCGGCCGTCTGCGGCCGCGCCGCGGCGGCGGGCGCGCGCATGCCGGCGCCATTCGTGAAAACCGAATTCGACGCGCGGAAAAATGGAACGAGAAATGCGCGGGGATGAATGGATTCGATTCGGCGGAGAATCCGGCCGGAACCAGCGGGCGCCGGTCCTCGAGTGCGCATCGCGGCTCGCTCCGGGTAATGGGGGCGTTGTGCGCGGAGGTGCGCGTCGCTCGACGAGGGCCGTGCGCGGCGATAAAGCGGGGCCGATATGCGGAGCGGGCGTGGTCGGAGCACGCCCGCCTCCGCTATTGCTCAGCCGGAGAAGGGCTCGGCCTGGACCAGGGTCACCTTCATGGTGCCGCCGTTGGGCAGCTCGTACTCTCGGGTCTCGCCTTCCTTGGCGTCCAGCAGCGCCTGGCCCAGCGGGGAGCTGGGGGAGTAGACCTCCAGGTCGCCGTGCGCGCCCTCTTCCCGGTTGGCCAGCAGGAACTTCTCGGTGTCGTCCTCACCGTCGTAGCGGACGGTCAGCACGGAGCCGGGCTTGGCCACGCCGGACTCGGTGGGCACGTCGCCGACCTGCGCGGTCCGCAGCAGCTCCTGGAGCTGGCGGATGCGCGACTCGAGCTGGCCCTGCTCCTCGCGGGCGGCGTGGTATCCGCCGTTCTCCTTGAGGTCGCCTTCCTCCCGGGCCTCGTTGATCTTCGCGGCGATCACCGGGCGGTTGGCCACGAGCTCGTCGAGCTCGCCCTTGAGCCGCGCATAAGCATCCTGGGTCAGCCAGGTCACCTGGGTATCGCTCACGGTCACCACTCCTCGTCGACGGCGACCCGCCTTCCGCGGGCCGACTACTTCCGTCCTCGCGAATTCCGGGTACTGCTAGGAACGGAAAAAACACGGCCCGCGCGGGACCGTGCTGGCGTTGACGATAGCACAAATCAGCCCACCGATGGAGTGCATTTTCTCAGCATCCGGGGCCGTTAGGTCTTGTTCACCCGGTTGGCCGCTGGTGGGTGGACAAATATTCAGGAACGCGGTAGGTGCAGCCGTACACCTCCCCGATGGTCGCTCGATGAGAGGTGCGCAGCACCGTGCCCTGCTGGACCGTTCCGGTGGCGGGCGGCACGAAGATCTCTTTCCGCCCGACCTCTTCGCCGGACTCGGCGCGCGCCCGGATCACGCACGCGGCCGGCCGCGCCGGATCGTCGCGCCGGACCTCGGCGGTGACGTGGACCGAGCCGTCGTCGATCACCTGGAACGCGACCTGCTTGCCCTCGATCGGGGCGCTGCCCAGGTTCTGGTATCCCAGCAGCGCCACCCCGAGCAGCACCACGGCGGCGAGGATCCCGAGCCCCCAGCGGACCGCCGGCGGAGCGGTGCGACGGGCCCGTGACCCGTACCGCCCTGCGGGGACCTGGTTGCTCACCGCGCGCCGCCTCCCTGCTCCGATCGGGGTCGGCCGGATCGGACGATGCCTGCCCGGCCGTTCGAGGATGTCGGCCCGTTGGGAACAATGGGTGGCGACACCCGCGTTGAGTATCCCTGTGGGTGTCCGGCCGGCGAAGAGCGGGGCCGGGTGTGACGTGAGCGGGAAAGGAACATGCCTCCGATGGCCGAGAAGCTGCGTCTGATGACGGTGCACGCGCACCCGGACGACGAGTCCAGCAAAGGTGCGGCGACCACCGCGCGCTACGTGGCGGAAGGTCACGACGTGATGGTCGTCACCTGCACCGGCGGTGAGGCCGGCAGCATCCTGAACCCGGCCATGGAACGACCGGACGTGCTGGCGAACATGCCCGAGATCCGCCGCGCCGAGATGGCCAAGGCCGCCGAGATCCTCGGCGTGCAGCACCGCTGGCTCGGCTACGTCGACTCGGGCCTGCCCGAGGGCGACCCGCTGCCGCCGCTGCCGGAGGGCTGCTTCGCCACGGTGGACCCGGCGCTGCCGACCGCCGACCTGGTCGCGCTGCTGCGCGAGTTCCGCCCGCACGTCGTCATCACCTACGACGAGAACGGCGGCTACCCGCACCCGGACCACATCCGCTGCCACGAGGTGTCGATGGCGGCGTTCGACGCGGCGGGCGACCCGGAGCTGTACCAGGACGCGGGCGAGCCCTGGCAGCCGCTGAAGCTGTACTACTCGCACGGCTTCTCCCGGAAGAAGATGCAGCTGTTCCACGACGCGCTGCTGGAGCGCGGCCTGGAATCGCCCTACGGCGACTGGCTGGCCAAGTGGGACGGCACCCGTCCGGACACCGACGAGCGGGTCACGACCCGCGTCGAGTGCGGGGCATACTTCGAGGCGCGGGACGACGCGCTGCGCGCGCACGCGACCCAGATCGACCCGGACAGCCGGTGGTTCGCGGTTCCGCTGGACATCCAGCGAGCGCTGTGGCCGACCGAGGACTACGAGCTGGTGCGCTCCCTGGTCGATTCGACGTTGCCGGAGGACGACCTGTTCTCCGGCGTGCGGGAGAAGGTGTCGGCATGAACGCGCACGAGGCGCTGACCTGGGTGGTCGCGCAGGCGCCCGCTCCGCCGGCGGACCCGGGCGGCCAGGGCGAGGACTTCGGCAAGTCCTCGCCGGTGGGGCTGTTGCTGCTGGTGCTGTTCGCCATCGCGGTGGCGTTCCTGATCCGTTCGATGACCAAGCACCTGAAGAAGCTGCCCACCAGCTTCGACGAGCAGCGCGCCGCCCAGGCCGCCCCGGCCCGGGCCCGCCGCGCCGAGGCGGCCGCGGAACCCGCCGACTCCGCCGACGAGGCGGACTCCGCTGCCGGCGGGGCACCGGAGGCGGCCGGGGAAACGCCGGTCGAACCCGGACGCGGTGGTGCGTCCGGCCGTTGACCTCGGGCGGTGCCGGGCCGGCGCGGGGCCGGTAGCTTCCGGTCCGGGGCGTCGGCGGCTGAAACGCGCCCGCGCGGTGGCGGTGGACCGGTGTCCCGCTCCGGCGTCGGCTTCGCGGCCACAGCGGGGGTGACCTCCCGGTCGGCGGAAGCCCCGCGGTGCCGTGATCCGTTCCTCGCCGGTGGTGGGTGCGGCGATCATCGGCGGGTGGGAGGCTGGCGGCATGAACCGGCTTGCGGACGCGACCAGCCCCTACCTGCTGCAGCACGCGGACAACCCCGTGCAGTGGTGGCCCTGGACGCCGGAGGCGTTCGAGGAGGCCCGCCGCCGGGACGTGCCGGTGCTGCTGTCGGTCGGCTACGCCGCCTGCCACTGGTGCCACGTGATGGCGCACGAGTCGTTCGAGGACGCCGAGATCGCGGCCGCGATGAACGAGCACTTCGTGAACATCAAGGTGGACCGGGAGGAGCGCCCGGACGTCGACTCGGTCTACATGGAGGCGACGCAGGCCATGACCGGGCAGGGCGGCTGGCCGATGACCTGCTTCCTGACCCCGGACGGCGAACCGTTCCACTGCGGCACCTACTACCCGCCGAAGCCGCTGCACGGCATGCCCTCGTTCCCGCAGCTGCTGGAGGCGGTGGCCTCCGCCTGGTCCGAGCGCGGTGCGGAGGTGCGCGCGGCCGCGACCCGGGTCGTCGAGCAGCTGGCTTCCCAGCCGTCGGCGCTGCCCGAGGCGGGGGTGGACGACGCGGCGCTGGACGCGGCGGTGTCCCGGCTGGGCTCCGAGTTCGACGCGGTGCACGGCGGGTTCGGGGACGCCCCGAAGTTCCCGCCGTCGATGGTGCTGGAGTTCCTGCTCCGCCACCACGAGCGGACCGGTTCCGCCGAGGCGCTGCGCCTCGCCACCTCGACCGCGGGGGCGATGGCCCGCGGCGGCCTGTACGACCAGCTCGCGGGCGGTTTCGCGCGCTACAGCGTCGACGCCGCGTGGGTGGTGCCGCACTTCGAGAAGATGCTCTACGACAACGCGCTGCTGCTGCGCGCGTACGCGCACCTGGCCCGCCTGGACGTGGACGCGTCGGGGCTGGCGCGTCGGGTCGCCCGGGAGACCGCCGAGTTCCTGCTGCGCGACCTGCGCACCTCCGACGGCGCGTTCGCCGCCTCCCTCGACGCCGACACCGAGGGCGTGGAGGGGCTGACCTACGTGTGGACGCCGGAGGAGCTGGTGGCGGTGCTCGGCGAGCAGGACGGCCGGTGGGCCGCGGAACTGCTCGTCGTCACTCCGGAGGGCACCTTCGAGCAGGGCGCGTCCACGCTGCGGCTGCCCGCCGACCCGGACGACGTGGAGCGGTGGCGGCGGGTGCGCGACGTCCTCGCCGAGGCCCGTTCGCGCCGTCCGCAGCCGGGCATCGACGACAAGGTCGTCACCTCGTGGAACGGCATGGCGCTGACCGCGCTGGTGGAGGCCGCCGCGGTCCTCGACGAGCCGCAGTGGGTGCAGGACGCGCGCCGCGCCGCGGAGCTGCTGGTGCAGCGGCACGTGGTGGACGGACGGTTGCGCCGCAGCTCCCGCGACGGCGTGGTGGGGCAGGCGGCGGGCGTGCTGGAGGACCACGGCTGCCTGGCCGAGGGCCTGCTCGCGCTGCACCAGGCCACGGGTGAGCAGAGCTGGCTGGACGCCGCGTGCGCCCTGCTGGACACGGCGCTGCAGCAGTTCGCCGACCCGGAGCACCCGGGTTCCTTCTTCGACACGGCGGCGGACGCGGAAGCGCTGGTGCGCAGGCCGTCCGATCCGACGGACAACGCGAGCCCGTCCGGTGCGTCCGCGACCGCGGCGGCCCTGCTGACCGCGGCCGCGCTGGCCGGACCGGACCGCGCGACCCGCTACCGGGCGGCCGCCGAGCAGGCGCTGTCCCGGGCCGGGCTGCTGGTCCAGCGCGCGCCGCGCTTCGCCGGGCACTGGCTGGCGGCGGCGGAGGCGCTGTCGCACGGCCCGGTGCAGATCGCGGTGGCGGGCGCCGAGGCGGCGGAGCGCGCGGACCTGCTGGCGGTGGCCCGCCGGAACGCCCCCGGCGGCGCGGTGGCCGTGGCCGGCCCGCCGGACGCCGCCGCGGTGCCGCTGCTGGCGGGGCGCGGTCTCGTGGACGGGGCCACCGCCGCGTACGTGTGCCGCGGCTACGTCTGCGACCGCCCGGTCACCTCGGCCGAGGACCTGGTGGCCGCGCTGGCCCGCTGAGCAGCGGGCGGTGGTGGCTCAGGCGTACAGCGCCAGCCAGATCGACACGTGGTGGCAGATCGCCGCCACGGTCACCGCCGCGTGGAAGAACTCGTGGTAGCCGAAGGTCTTCGGCCACGGGTCCGGCCACCGGCTCGCGTAGCAGATCGCGCCCAGCGAGTAGAGCACGCCGCCGACCACCAGCAGCACGAACGCCGCCACGCCCGCGTGGACCAGCAGCTCCGGCAGCACGAACACGGCGACCCAGCCGAGCGCGAGGTAGACCGGCACGCCCACCCAGCGCGGCCCGTTCGGCCACGCCAGCTTCAGCACCACGCCGCCGAGCGCGCCGCCCCACACCACGGCGAGCACGACGGCTCCGGTGGTCGGCTGCATCGCCAGCATCGCGAACGGCGTGTAGGTCCCCGCGATGAACAGGAAGATCATCGAGTGGTCGAGGCGGCGCATCCAGGTCCGCGCGCCCACCGAGTTCCACGTCTTGCGGTGGTACAGCGCGCTGACCCCGAACAGGCCGAGCACGGTGGCCACGTACACGGAGGTCCCCAGTGCGGCGGAGGCACCCACGGTGGCGGCGGCCAGGGAGATCAGCGTGGCACCCGAGGCCACTGCTCCCACCAGTGACCAGAGGTGGATCCAGCCGCGCATCCGCGGCTTGATGGAGGCGGTGCTGCGTCGAGCGGTCAAGGCGCTAGTCACGACCGCAAGATTACGGGACCGTAGGTTCTGCGCAGTCCCCCGATGGCGGTGACGTCCGTTGCAGCCCGCGGCAGCGTTCGGAGCAGCGCGGTCCGCATTCGACGGAGGGACCGTCGGGGCTGCGCAGGGGCCCGCGTACTCTCAGGGAGCGTGGCGCTCAAGGTTCGTCTGCGGGAACTCATCTACGACGTGTACGAGCGACGGCTGCGCCGTCAGCTCAGAGGTGCCAGAGCACCCAGGCACGTGGGCGTGATCCTCGACGGGAACCGCCGCTGGGCCAAGGAGGCCGGGCTCGACATCGCGCACGGCCACCGCGCCGGTGCGCGCAAGATCAGCGAGCTGCTCGGCTGGTGCCGGGAAGCCGATGTCGAGGTCGTCACGCTGTGGCTGCTCTCCACCGACAACCTGAACCGCAGCAGCGCCGAGCTGGACGCGCTGCTGGAGATCATCGCCGGGGTGGTGGACGAGCTCACCGACGCGGCCAACCCGTGGCGGGTGCGGATCGTCGGCGCGCTGGACATGCTCCCCACCGAGACGGCGGCCCGGTTGTCGGCCGCCGCGCTGCGGACCGAGGGTCGCACGGGAATGCAGGTGAACGTCGCCGCCGGTTACGGCGGGCGGCAGGAGATCGCCGACGCGGTGCGCAAGCTGCTGCAGCAGCACGCGGAGGCGGGCACCACCATCGAGGAGCTCGCGGAGTTCCTCACCGTCGACCACATCTCCGAGCACCTCTACACCTCGGGCCAGCCCGACCCGGACCTGTTGATCCGGACTTCCGGGGAGCAGCGGTTGTCCGGGTTCATGCTGTGGCAGTCCGCGCATTCGGAGTTCTGGTTCTGCGAGGCGTACTGGCCGGCGTTCCGGCGCGTCGACTTCCTGCGCGCGTTGCGCGAGTATTCGGCGCGGCACCGCCGCTACGGCGGCTGAAGACCACGGCGGTTGAAGACCGCCCGGGCTGGTCCCGCACCAGGACAGCGAAAAGGCCAGGTCCCGAAGGGCCTGGCCTTTTCATGCATCCACACGAGCGCCTGTGTGTCAGCCCTTGACCGAGGGGTGGTCGACGACCGGGGCGTTGACGCACTGGCTGGTCTGCGGCGACAGGACCGGCACGACCGCACCCAGCACGGCGACGTTGTTGCCGCAGAGCTGCACCGGCACGGCGCTGATGTTGTTGTCGTCGAGCAGGTTGACGCCGTCGTTGTCGGCGCTGTCCGCGTTGGCGATGGGGGCGAGGGCCATCAGGCCTGCCGCCGCACCGGCGACGACCACTGCCTTCTTCAGCATTGCGTTCACTCTCCTTGTGTATTGCCGCGGGATGCCCCGAAGCGGCACGATTACCGGTGTGCGAACACGTGGGTTGACCGGTTCGGGGCGAACGAGATGTCGCCGGAGAATGGCTTCCGCTCGAAAAGGTCCAAGTGGATTCCGGGTCCGTCGGCGACGTTACCTCGAAAACAGGTGGTTCGGCGAATTCGACACGCTCGGAGCGAATTGAGATCGTCTCTCGCGGACCGCTCCGGTGGAATGCGCCGGCTACCGGGTGGTGCCGTTTCAGCCCTTGGCGGACGGGTGGTCCACGACCGGCGCGTTGACGCAGTCGCTGGTCTGCGGCGACAGGATCGGCACGACGGCGCCGAGGACCGCGACGTTGTTCCCGCAGGCCTGGACGGGCAGCACGCTGAGGTTGTTGTCGTTCAGCAGGTTGACGCCGTCGTTGTCCGCGCTGTCCGCGTTGGCGATCGGTGCCAGCGCCATCAGACCCGCCGCCGCACCGGCGACGACCACTGCCTTCTTCAGCACTTGGATGCTCCTTGTTGTTTCGGGTGTGGCGGTCGCGGTCCCTCGTTCACGAGCACCCCGGAAGTTCGCCCAGGGAGGCGACCGCGAAAAAAACCTAACCATTCCTGAAGGTGTAAGCACAGCTGGTTAACACCATCGTGTAAGCAAATCTTTTGCCCCTCAAGTCGGTGCGCCGGTGCGGAACCCGGCTACTCGCCGGTAAGGAATCGTGCTCCATAACATCAGTCGGGCGGGATTCGCGATCCGGGTTCCGCGGAATGGTCCCGAAAGCCTTTCGTCGCAGCTAGCGAGGTCGTACCGTCCGGTGGTGGACGCCGCCGAGCTGGTTCGCGAGTACGTGCGGCTCGGGCTGCGGATCGGGCGGCTCGACCCCGGTTCCGCGAGTGCCCGCGCCGTCGAACGGCGATCGCGCAGCGTCATCGATCGCGAGCCCGTATCAGCCCCTGGTGTACTTGCAGAACGAGCCGCGTTGTTGTGCGCGGTCGTCCCCGATGTCGGGTTCGTCCCCGCGCGGGCCGCGTTCCTGTCCGGGCAGCTGGCCGCGCTGGAGTGCCGCGCGCACCGGCTCGCCGGGTGGCGGACGTCGTTCCGGGCGGAGGCCGCGGCGTGCTTCGGGCTCCGCGTCGAGTTCGGCGAACCGGACCGGTACCGCAGCGCGCACGCGGAGCTGGCGGAGCTGCTGCCCGGCTCGGGTCCCCCGGCGGACCGGCTGGCGCTGCTGGCGGCGCGGGAACGGGTGCCGCCGACGCGGCTGGCGCGCGGGGTCGCCGCGCTCTCCCGCGCGTTGCGCGCTCGGGTGCGGGCCGAGCCGGGGCTGCCGGTGCAGGAGGGCGTCGACTACCGCTACGTCCGGGGCCGCTCGTGGTCGGCGCTGCACCGCTACCTCGGCGACTTCCGGTCGCTGGTCGCGGTGGACCCGGACCGGCAGGTGTGGGCGGGGCGGCTCCCGGGGCTGGTCGCGCACGAGTCCTACCCGGGCCACCACGCGGAGCACTGCCGCAAGGAGCGGGTGCTGGTCGGCGCCCGCGGCTGGTCCGAGCACGGCGTCGAGGTGCGGGACAGCCCGCAGTCGCTGCTCGCGGAGGGGATCGCCGAGTCGGGGCTGCGCATCGCGGTCGGCCCCGGCTGGGGCCGCTGGGCGCAGGAGGTGCTGGCGGAGGTGGGCATCGCCTTTGACGGGGACCGGGCGGAGCGGGTGCTCGACGCGCTGGACGGGCTGCGCCGGGTGCGGTCGGACGCGGCGCTGCTGCTGCACGACGGCCCGGGCCCCGCTGCTGCGGCGGCGCACCTGCGCCGGTGGTCGTGCCTGCCGGAGGAGGGCGTCCGCGCGTTCCTCCGGTTCGCCGCCGACCCGTGCTGGCGGCTGCACGTCGTCACCTACGCGGAAGGGCCGCCGGTGGTCGCCCGCAGGCTCGCCGCGGGAGAAGCGGTGGGGCGGCTGCTGGACGAGCCGTGGGCTCCCGGCGGCTGACCGGTTCGGGCGGCGGTGCGCCGGTTGGGCCGATCGGCGGACCCGGCGAAATCTCGGCGGAAGCCCGAAAAGTCCTGTTGTTCACTCGAACAGACCAAAGTGGACGCTGCGTTGATCACGGCACGTGCGTACGTCCGGGTGGTCGCGACGACGCGCCGCGGAGAAGTCGAACCGACCCGTCCGCGGCGCTGTGACCAGCGAGTCGACCGGTTCCCGGGAACCGCCGAGCGACGGCCGGGTGGCGTCCGGGTGCACCGAATCCGGTGCGCACGTGACACCCGGCTGACGTTCTGGCGAATCACCTGGCTGGTCGCCTGCCCAGAAGCGAATCTCGGAGGTAGCGTCCGAAGTGACGGGTCGACGCGTAAATGGCCCGTCCGGGGAGGCCCTGACCGTGGCTGTTGGCTGGATCGGACGGTACCACCGTCCTCCGTGGTCGCTTGGGGCCGGTGCGCGGCCTCGGTGGCTGCGCCGGACCGCCCGCCGGTCCGGCCAGGCCAGGGCAGGGGCGGCCCGGCCCGCCGACGAGCGGGCGTGTGCCCCACGCCCGCGAGGGAGTAGCCGTGACCACACGACGTTCCCAAGCCGCAGCGGAAACCTCGGCCCAGGCCGAGGACTCCGCAGGCGTCGCAGCCCGAACGGATGTCCGCACGTACGTGCTCGACACCTCGGTGCTGCTGTCCGATCCGTGGGCGATGACCCGGTTCGCCGAGCACCGCGTGGTGCTCCCGCTGGTCGTGATCAGCGAACTCGAAGCGAAGCGGCATCACCCGGAACTCGGCTGGTTCGCCCGCGAGGCCCTGCGGGGCCTCGACGAACTGCGCATCGAGCACGGCCGGCTGGATGCGCCGGTCGAGATCGGTGAGGACGGCGGCACGCTGCACGTCGAGCTCAACCACTCCGATCCGCAGGTGCTGCCGCCAGGTTTCCGCACCGACTCCAACGACGCCCGGATCCTGGCGTGTTCGCTGAACCTCGCCGCCGACGGGCACCGGGTCACGCTGGTCACCAAGGACATGCCGCTGCGGGTCAAGGCTGCTTCGGTGGCGCTGGAAGCCGACGAGTACCGGGCGCAGGACGTGGTGTCCAGCGGCTGGTCGGGCATGGCGGACCTCGACCTGCCGCCGGAGCAGGTGGATGCGCTGTTCAAGGACGGCGAGGCCGACCTCGACGAGGCCAAGGACCTGCCCGCGAACACCGGGCTGCGGCTGCTCGCGGGCACCCAGAGCGCGCTCGGCCGGGTCACCGCGGACAAGCAGGTGAAGCTGGTTCGCGGCGACCGGGAGGCCTTCGGGCTGCACGGCCGCTCCGCCGAGCAGCGCATCGCGCTGGACCTGCTGCTGGACCCGGACGTCGGCATCGTCTCCCTCGGCGGACGCGCGGGCACCGGCAAGTCGGCGCTGGCGCTGTGCGCCGGTCTGGAAGCCGTGCTGGAACGCCAGCAGCACCGCAAGGTCGTGGTCTTCCGGCCGGTCTACGCGGTCGGCGGCCAGGAGCTGGGCTACCTGCCGGGCAGCGAGAACGAGAAGATGCAGCCCTGGGCGCAGGCGGTGTTCGACACCCTCGGCGCGTTGGCCAGCGAGAACGTCCTCGACGAGGTCACCGACCGGGGCATGCTGGAAGTGCTGCCGCTGACCCACATCCGAGGCCGGTCGCTGCACGACTCGTTCGTGATCGTGGACGAGGCCCAGTCGCTGGAGCGCAACGTGCTGCTCACGGTGCTGTCCCGGCTCGGGGCGAACTCCAGGGTGGTGCTGACCCACGACGTGGCGCAGCGGGACAACCTGCGCGTCGGCCGGCACGACGGCGTGGCCGCGGTGATCGAGAAGTTGAAGGGCCACCCGCTGTTCGCGCACATCACGCTGACCCGTTCCGAGCGCTCGCCGGTGGCGGCGCTGGTGACGGAGATGCTGGAGGGGGAGTTCACCCCCTGATGCCCGAACCGGCCGGTGGCGTCCGCGCGGGCGCCCCCCCCCTCCGGGATCACCAGCCGCTGGGCAGCGGGCGTCCCTCGGCGAACCCGGCGGCGGACTGGATGCCCACCAGCGCGCGCTCGTGGAACTCGGCGAGGTTCCGCGCGCCCGCGTAGGTGCAGGAGGAGCGCAGCCCGGAGCTGATCTCGTCCAGCAGGTCCTCCACACCGGGGCGCTTCGGGTCGATCTTCATCCGGGAGCTGGAGATGCCCTCCTCGTAGAGCGCCTTGCGCGCCTGGTCGAAGGCGCTGTCGGTGCGCGTCCGGGCGCCGACGGCGCGCTTGGAGGCCATGCCGAAGGACTCCTTGTAGGCGCGGCCGTGCTCGTCGCGCAGCAGGTCGCCGGGCGATTCGTGGGTGCCGGCGAACCAGGAGCCCACCATCACCGAGGCGGCCCCGGCGGCCAGCGCCAGCGCCACGTCCCGCGGGTGCCGCACGCCGCCGTCGGCCCACACGTGCTTGCCGAGCTCCCGCGCGGCCGCGGCGCACTCGGCGACGGCGGAGAACTGGGGACGGCCGACGCCGGTCATCATCCGGGTGGTGCACATGGCGCCCGGGCCGACGCCGACCTTGATCACGTCCGCGCCGGCCTCGACGAGGTCCCGCACGCCGTCGGCGGTGACCACGTTGCCCGCGACGACCGGCACCGACGGGTCGAGCGCCCGCACCGCGCGCAACGCGCTGATCATCTTCTCCTGGTGGCCGTGCGCGGTGTCCACGACCAGCGCGTCCACCCCCGCCGCGAGCAGCGCGGCCGCCTTGCCCGCCACGTCGCCGTTGACGCCGACCGCGGCGGCGACCCGGAGCCGGCCCGCCCCGTCCAGCGCGGGCGCGTAGATCTCGGCGCGCAGCGAGCCGCGCCCGGTGAGGATCCCGGCGAGCCTGCCGTCTCCGTCGACCGCGAGCACCACCTGCTTGCCCTGGGCGTGCAGCTGCTCGAAGACCTCGCGGGGTTCGGTGCCCAGCGGCAGCACCAGCGGGGTGCGGTCGGCGACCTCGCCGACCCGGGCGAACCGGTCCACGCCGGAGCAGGCGGACTCGTCCACGACGCCGACCGGCCTGCGGTCCTCGTCGACGACCACGACCGCGCCGTGCGAGCGCTTCGGCAGCAGGTTCAGCACGTCCGCGACCGCGTCGTCCGGGCGCAGCACCAGCGGCGTGTCCCAGACCGGGTGCCGGTCCTTCACCCAGGACACGATCTCCGCGACGGCTTCGGGGGCGACGTCCTGCGGCAGGACGGTGATCCCACCGCGCCGCGCCACCGTCTCCGCCATGCGGCGGCCCGCGACGGCGGTCATGTTGGCGACCACGACCGGGAGCGTGGTGCCCGAGCCGTCGGAGGTCGCGAGGTCGACGTCGAACCGGGACTCGACGCCGGAGCGGCGCGGGGCCAGGAAGACGTCGTCGTAGGTCAGGTCTGTGGAGGGCTGCTGCCCGTTCAAGAACCGCACGAGGTTCCACCCTACGTGCCGGACGGCCCCCACCGGTCGGATCGAGCGAGCCGCCGGTTCTGCGCGGATCATCCGGAAGTGTGGTTGCGGGGGTTTTCGCCACCAGGCTAGATTGGGGGCGGCTGCGCACCGAGGTGCGTGGAAGTAAGCCGGGACTACCCGCCGGAGGCGGGACCCCGGCCTCTGCGTTCTCTGGGGCCGTTTCCGCTCACGATGCATCCACTTCGAGCAGGCGCGCGGCGTCGGCCAGCTGCTCCAAGTACCGCCGGTTCCCGCGTGCGGCGGCCAATGCCGACCCGCACAACCGAGTGCTCCGCAACCCGAGTCGAGGGACGAGCGGTCAGATCTCCTCGCCGCTGAGCAGGGGTTCGAAGGAGCGGTAGGCGGTGTAGTTGCGGAAGAAGCGGCTGTACAGCTCGGAGCCGTCGTCGAAGGTGGCGTCCTCGACCTTCTTCACCTCGACGAGCTCCTTGAACTTCCAGGTGACGATCTCGCCGTCCTCGTTCGGGTAGCTGGCGGCCTGCTGCTTGCCGCAGTCGACGGCCTTCTCCCGCGCCTCCTCGTCGGATTCGGCCTTGACCAGCACGAACGATTCCTCGTAGAGCTCCGGTTCGGTGGCCGACGCGGAGGAGATCTCGATGAGCAGCACCGCGACGTAGAACTCGGCCTCGGCGGAGGAGGTGCTCGCCTGGAAGTCGCGGGGGTCGATGCTGCCCGAACCGATGTCGATCGAGCCGACCTGCTCGTCGTCGCTGGGGGTGGTCATGGCTCCACCCTCTCATCCGCCGAGGAGGCCCCCGGCAGCATGGCCCGCACCGCGTCGATCGTGTCGGCGGTGGCGGCGTCCTTGTCGGGGCGGTAGCGCAGCACGCGGGCGAAGCGCAGCGCGACCTCGCCGGGGTAGCGGGTGCTGACCTGCACCCCGTCCAGTTCGACCTCCACGACCAGGTCCGGGGCGAGGTGCACGGTACTCCGGTCGCGGTGCGTCTCGTGGCGGGGGAATTCGGCGGTCTGCCAGGCGAGGAGTTCGTCGGTGAGGCCCTTGAACGTCTTGCCCACCATGATCGGCGGTCCGCCCGCCGGGTCGCGGGCGCCGAGGTGCAGGTTGGACAGCGTCCCGCTGCGCCGCCCGTGGCCCCATTCCGCGGCGAGCACCACCAGGTCCAGCGTGTGCGACGGTTTGACCTTGCGCCAGGCCCGGCCGCGCCGCCCCGCCGCGTAGATCGAGTCGAGGTCCTTCACCACGACCCCTTCGTGCCCGGCGTCGAGGGCGTCGTTCAGCAGCGCGTCCGCGTCCTCGGCGTTCCCGGGGCGCACCCCGGGGATGCGGTGCTCGGGTGCGACCCGGGCCAGCGCCGCCAGCCGCCGGTGCAGCGGCTCGTCCACCAGGTCGGCGCCGTCCAGGTGCAGGCAGTCGAAGAAGTGCGGCCGCAGCACCTCGTCGCGCGGACCGCGGGCGCCGAAGCGGGACATCGTCTCCTGGAACGGGCGGGGCCTGCCGGAGTCGGTGAGGGCGAGCGCCTCCCCGTCCAGCACCACCGACGTGCAGGGCAGCGCCAGGCCCAGTTCGACGAGTTCCGGGACCTGCCCGGTGATCTCGCGGAGCGTGCGGGTGAACACCCGGACCTGCTCGCGGTCCCGGTGCAGCTGGATCCGCGCCCCGTCCAGCTTGTGCTCGACCACGCAGTCGCCGAGTTCGCCCAGCGCCGCCGTGAGGGTGTCGGCGGGCGAGGCGAGCATCGGTCGCAGCGGCCTGCCCACTTCGAGTCGGAACTCGGCGAGCGCGGCGGAACCGCCGGTCAGCGCGGCCTCGGCGGTGGCGGGCAGCCGCCCGGAGAGCATGAACGCCCGGAGCACCGCTTCGGCGGGCACGTCGGCGGCGCGGGCGACGGCCGCCAGCAGCACGCCTTCGAGCGCGCCTTGCCGGAGTTCGCCGCCGAGCAGCCGGACCAGGAACCGCTGCTCGTCGGCGGTGGCGCGGCCCAGCAACGCGTGCAGCAGGTCGAGGCGGCGCTGCCCGGATCCGGTGCCGGTGGTGGCGCGCAGCTCGTCGACGGTGGCGGCCACGTCGAGCACGGTCAGTCCGGGGGTCGCGGCGGGTTCGGCGCGCAGCGCGTTCAGCGTGGACCAGCCGACCCCGGCGCGGCCGCCGGGCAGCTCACCGGCGAGCAGCGCGGCGGCGGGCCGGATCTCGGCGCCGCGCAGGCGGGTGAGCAGTTCGGCGAGGGTGCGGATCTTCGCGTTGCGGGCGCGGGTCCCCGCGACCTCGGCGGACGCGGAGACGACTGCGTTCAGCGGCACCATGCGTCCATGGTGCGCGCGGTGCCCCGCAACTCGCCGGAGGAACGGGGAACCGGTGGGGCGGTGCGCGGCGTCGTAGTCGTGATCCGGAACCGCTGGGGGTGCTCCGGATCGGGGGGTGCGCTCGCCGGGTGGCGGTGCGCACGGCCCACCGGCTCACTTGGCCTTGGCCATGCCCAGCACGTCCAGCGCGGTGTCCAGCTGCTCCAGGGTGAGCTTGCCGGAGTCGACGTGGCCGCGTTCGAGGACGACCTCGCGGATGGTGCGGCGCTCCTTGAGGGCCTGCTTCGCGATCGAGGCGGCCTCCTCGTAGCCGATGAAGCGGTTCAGCGGCGTGACGATCGAGGGCGAACCCTCGGCGTACTCGCGGGCGCGTTCGACGTTGGCCTCGACCCCGGCGAACACCTTGTCGGCGAGCAGCCGGGACACGGCGGCGAGCAGCCGCGCGGATTCCAGCACGTTGCGGGCGATCACCGGCAGGTTCACGTTGAGCTGGAAGTTGCCCTGCGCGCCGGCGAACGCGACGGCCGCGTCGTTGCCGATGACCTGCGCGACGACCTGGAGGGTGGCCTCCGGGATCACCGGGTTCACCTTGCCCGGCATGATCGAGGAACCGGGCTGCAGGTCGGGCAGCGCCAGCTCGGCGAGGCCGGTGCGCGGGCCGGACCCGAGCCAGCGCACGTCGTTGGCGATCTTGTTCAGGCTCACCGCGACGGTGCGCAGGTGCCCGGAGGTCTCGACGACGCCGTCCTGGGTGGCCTGCGCCTCGAAGTGGTCGCGGGCCTCGGTCAGCGGCAGTCCGGTGACGCGGGCGAGCTCGGCGGCGACGGCCGCGCCGAAGCCGTCCGGCGCGTTCAGGCCGGAGCCGACGGCGGTGCCGCCGATGGGCAGCTCACCGAGCCGGTCCAGCCCGGAACGCAGCCGCTCCACGCCGAAGCGCACCTGCGAGGCCCACGCGCCCGCTTCCTGGGCGAGGGTGATCGGCACCGCGTCCATCAGGTGGGTGCGGCCGGACTTGACGACCTCGGCCCACTCGGCGGCGCGGCCCTCGACGACGCCCGCCAGGTGCTCCAGGGCGGGGATGACGTCGGTGAGCACGGCCTCGGTGGCGGCCACGTGGATGGTGGTGGGGAACGTGTCGTTCGAGGACTGCGAGGCGTTGACGTGGTCGTTCGGGTGCACGTCGCGGCCGAGTCCGCGGGTCGCGAGGGTCGCGATGACCTCGTTGGCGTTCATGTTCGACGACGTGCCGGAGCCGGTCTGGAACACGTCGATCGGGAAGTGCGCGTCGTGGTGGCCCTCGGCGACCTCGTCGGCGGCGGCGGCGATGGCCTCGGCCATGTCGGCGTCGAGGATGCCGAGTTCGCCGTTGACCCGCGCGGTGGCGGCCTTGAGCAGTCCGAGGGCGCGGATCTGCGCGCGCTCCAGCCCGCGGCCGGAGATCGGGAAGTTCTCCACGGCGCGCTGCGTCTGCGCGCGGTACAGGGCGTCGGCGGGAACCCTGACCTCGCCCATGGTGTCGTGTTCGATCCGGTAGTCCTGTTCAGCCATGACCGAAGTGTCCACCGCCCGAGCGGGGCCGGTCAGTATGGGGCGGCCCACTTCCGGGCAGTCCTCCGGGTGCTGGACCGAGAAAGGTGACGGAGATCGTCGCCGAGCCGGGCGCGCCGGGCTCGGCGGTGATCCGCGTTGCACCGGCGCGAGCGGGGTGGGGCATGGCCGAGCACGAGGTCGATCTGCTGGTCGTCGGCGCGGGGCCGGCGGGGCTGTTCGCGGCGTACTACGCGGGGTTCCGGGGCCTGTCGGTGGCGGTGGTGGATTCGCTGCCGGAACCGGGCGGGCAGGTCGCGGCGATGTACCCGGAGAAGCTGATCTTCGACGTGCCGGGGTTCCCCGCGGTGCGCGGCCGCGACCTGGCGGCGGCCCTGGTGGAGCAGGCCGCGCCGCGCGAACCGCGCTACCTGCTGGGCAGGGACGCCACCGATCTGTCCGAAGTGGACGGACGGCTGCGGGTGCTGGCGGGCCCGGAACCGGTGCGCGCGCGAGCCGTGCTGATCACCGCGGGCATCGGCGAGTTCACGCCCCGGCCGCTGCCCGCGGGCGGGGACTGGCTCGGCAGGGGAGTGGTGCACTTCGTGCCCGACCTGGCGGTGCACCGCGGGCAGGACGTGGTGGTGGTCGGCGGCGGCGATTCGGCGTTCGACTGGGCGCTGGCGCTGCACCCGATCGCGCGCAGCGTGACCCTCGTGCACCGCCGGGCGCGGTTCCGCGCGCACCCGGGCCTGGTGCGGGAGGTCGCCGAGCTCGGCGTCGAGATCATCACCGAGGCGCAGGTGGTGGCGGTGCGCGGGGACTCCGCGGGCGTGCACGAGGTGGAGCTGGCCGTCGGCGAGCGGCGGCGGGTGCTGCCCGCGCGGACCGTGGTCGCCGCGCTCGGCTTCACCGCCTCGCTGGGGCCGATCGAGTCCTGGGGGCTGGAACTGGCCGGGCGCTCGATCCGGGTGGACAGCACGATGCGCACCAACCGGGACCGGGTGTACGCGGCGGGCGACGTGGCCACCTACCCGGGGAAGGTGAAGCTGATCGCCACCGGTTTCGGCGAGGCCGCCACCGCGGTCAACAACCTCGCGGTCGCCCTGGACCCGGCGGCCCACCTCTTCCCGGGCCACTCCTCCGACCGGAGCTGAACGTGGAACGGCCGCCCTCCCCAGGAGGAGGGCGGCCGGTCTGCGGGTGCCGATCAGGCGGCGGTGTTCTCCTCGACCCAGTCGGACAGCGCCGACACGTCGGTGTAGATCGACGGGCCGGTCGCGCAGTTCGAGTCGTTGTTCCCGGCGCGGCTGGTGGCGCCGATCAGCTCCCAGGAGCCCTCGGTGCCCTTGATCTGCGGGCCGCCCGAGTCGCCGTAGCAGGCGCCGGAGTCGCCACCGGGGTTCGAGGTGCAGATCTCGGTCTCGCCCTCGATGCCCGAGCAGTCGGCGTCGTCGACGATCGCGGTGTCCAGCTCCTGCAGCGTGGCGGGGGCTTCGCCGCCCGGCGCCGGGCTGGTCTGGCCCCAGCCGATGATGCGGGTCTCGGTGCCGGTGGCGCCCGACTCGGGGGCGATGGAGATCGGCTGCGCGGAGACCTGCGTGTCCAGCTTGATCACGGCGATGTCCGCCGAGTCGTGCACCTTGATGTCGCTGACCCCGGCCTCTTCGCCGCCGGAGGCGTGCTCCAGGCTGCCGACGCGGACGGACAGGTCGCCGGGCTGGCTGCCCTGGACGCAGTGCGCGGCGGTGACCGCCCAGTCGGCCTTGATCAGCGAAGCGCCGCAGATGTGCCCGCCGCCGGATTGCAGCGACACCATGAACGAGTAGGTCTCGGTGGCGTCGTGGCCGCCCACGACCATGGGCGTGGGGTCCTGGGCCGCGGAAGCGGGCGTGGCCAGCGCGAGCGCGGCGCCGGCGGCGAGCACTCCGGTGAGCAGGGAGCGTGTGCGCATGGGGGACGAGTCCTTCCGTGTGCCCGGTCCTGGGACGGCCCGGGGTGGTGCTCGGTCCGGTGCGGCGGGCCGAGTGACCACTGACGGTAAGGATCTTCACTCATCCGAGGCACCCACTTAGGTGGGTCTTCACGTCGCTCCAACGACGGTACCCACCCGGCCGAACGCGGCTCCGGTGCAGGTCAACACCGGCCTGATGGCCGATTCGGGGAAATACCGGGAAAAACAGCTCCCCGCGAAACGACGGACCGCCCGCCCCGGCGTGCGGGACGGGCGGTCCGGTCGCGGCGATCAGGGGAGCAGGCCGTGCCTGCCGCCCTCGTCGCCGCCCAGCTCCACGTCCGAGTACTCGCGCAGCTTCGTCAGCTTGTGCAGGCCCTCGATCACCCGCACCGTGCCCGACTTCGACCGCATCACGATCGACTGGGTGCTGCACCGGTTCGCCCGGTAGTGCACGCCCTTGAGCAGCGCGCCGTCGGTGATGCCGGTGGCGCAGAAGAACACGTTGTCCCCGCGCACCAGGTCCGAGGTGGTCAGCACCTGCTCCACGTCGTGCCCGGCGTCGAGCGCCTGCTGCCGCTCCGCGTCGTCCTTCGGCCACAGCCGGGTCTGGATCTCCCCGTCCATGCACTTGAGCGCGGCCGCGGTGATGATGCCCTCCGGCGTGCCGCCGATGCCGATGAGCATGTCGACGCCGCTGTCCGGGCGGGCCGCGGCGATCGCCCCGGCCACGTCGCCGTCGGAGATGAACTGGATGCGCGCGCCCGCCTCGCGGACCTCGCGGACCAGGTCCTCGTGCCGCGGCCGGTCCAGGATGCACACCGTGACGTCGGAGACGTCGATGTGCTTGGCCTTCGCGACGCGGCGGATGTTCTCCGCGGTCGGCGCGTTCAGGTCCACCACCCCGGCGGCCTCCGGCCCGACGGCGAGCTTCTCCATGTAGAACACCGCGGACGGGTCGAACATGGCGCCGCGCTCGGCGACGGCGAGCACGGCCAGCGCGTTCGGCATGCCCTTGCTCAGCAGCGTCGTGCCGTCGATCGGGTCGACGGCGACGTCCACCTCGGGGCCTGCGCCGTTGCCGACCTCCTCGCCGTTGAACAGCATCGGCGCTTCGTCCTTCTCGCCCTCGCCGATGACGACGACGCCCTGCATCGAGACGGTGCCGATCAGCTTGCGCATGGCATCCACCGCGGCGCCGTCACCGGAGTTCTTGTCGCCGCGACCGACCCAGCGTCCCGCGGCCATCGCCGCGGCCTCGGTGACCCGGACCAGTTCCATGGCCAGGTTGCGGTCGGGCGCCTCGTGGTGGCCCTGCGTGGTGGACGTGCTCATCGCGCCTCCCGGTATGGCGAGCTGACTCCATCGGCAGCACGCGCCGGCTCCGCGCGCCCTGCTCGTCGGATCTTCGCAGATCGCGCAGCTCGGAGCCGGGGCACGTGGGCGAGCCCACTACCGGTCTTCGCCGGGCTCCTCCACGGAGGCGAGGGCGCGGTCGACGCGTTCGCGCGCGCCCGCGAGGTGCCGCTCGCACACGGCGGCGAGGGCTTCGCCGCGTTCCCACAGCGACAGCGACTCCTCCAGGGACAGGCCACCGGCTTCGAGCCGCTTGACCACGTCGGCCAGTTCGTCCCGCGCCGGCTCGTAGCCCAGCTCGGCGACGTCCGGGTGGTCGGCGACCGGGTCGAAGTGCTCGTCCTGCTCGTTCTTCGTCACGGGGTGGGGCTCTCCAGCTTGCTGGGTACGGACACCACGGCGGTCGCGATGGCCTGGTCGTAGCCGATGAACGCCTCGGCGAACTCGGCGCCGTCGCCTTCCCGGACCGCGTCGTTGATGCGCAACTGCGCTTCGACGACCCTACGTCGGTGGGCGGATCCGCGGCCCACCCACCACCGGCCGCCCGCGTACTCGGACGTGGCGTCGGCCAGCGCCCGCAGCTTCAGCGGCAGCGTCCGGCGCTCGGTGGAGTCGCAACCGCCGAGCAGCGCGTTCCAGCAGCGCGCGGCGGCCAGGTCGGCCTCCCGCGCGCACCGCCGGACCTGCTCGGCGTCGTGCAACTTCGGCGAGCGCGTGACGGCCACCGTCAAGGGGAGGAATGTGGGCTCCTGCTGTCCCCGCACCACGACCTCCCTCGTTCCACTACTCCGTTCCGCCGGGCACCACGGCGTGCACCGCTCCGTCAACGACGCGGACCCGCAACGTGGTTCCCGCCGGGGCCTGGTCGATCGAGCGCAGCACTCCGTCGGCCCCGTCGGGCTCGACGCGCTGCACGATCGCGTACCCGCGAGCAAGAGTGGCCGCAGGACCGAGGGTCGTCAAGCGAGATCGAGTCGCGGTCATCGCATGCCCTTCGGCGGTGAGCACGCCCGTGATGGCGCGCCGCGCGCGGTCCCGTCCGACCTGGACCTGTTCTGATCTGCGGTCCAGCGGGCCGTGCGGGTCGGCCAGCGCGGGCCTGCTGCGCAGCGAATCCAGCAGCCTGCGCTCGCGGTCCACCCATCCGTGTAGCGCTCGTCGCGCGCGGTCGCGGAGCTGGTGCACCCGCTGGGTCTCCTCCGCCATGTCCGGAACGACGCGCTTGCCCGCGCCGGTCGGGGTGGAGCAGCGGACGTCGGCGACGTGGTCCAGCAGCGGCGAGTCCGGCTCGTGCCCGATCGCGCTGACCACCGGCGTGCGGCAGGTCGACACCGCGCGGCACAGCGCCTCGTCGGAGAACGGCAGCAGGTCCTCGACGCTGCCGCCCCCGCGGGCCAGCACGATCACGTCCACCTCGGGGTCGCGGTCGAGCTCGCCCAGCACGTCGAGGATCTGCGGCACCGCGGTCGAGCCCTGCACGGCCACGTTGCGGATCTCGAAGCGCACCGACGGCCAGCGCAGCCGCGCGTTGCTGAGCACGTCGTGCTCGGCCGCGGACGCCCGCCCGGTGATCAGGCCGACCTTGTTCGGCAGGAACGGCAGCCGCCGCTTGCGCGCCGGGTCGAACAGGCCTTCCGCCTTGAGCAGCTGGCGGAGCCGTTCGATGCGGGCGAGCAGTTCACCGATGCCGACGGCGCGGATCTCGTCCACCCGCAGGCTCAACGTCCCGCGGCCGGTGAAGAAGGTGGGCTTGCCGTGCACCACGACGCGGCTGCCGTCGGTCAGCGGCGGGTCCTGCTTGCGCAGCAGCGAGGACGCGCAGGTCAACGTCAGCGACACCTCGGCGGACGGGTCGCGCAGGGTGAGGAAGGAGGTGGCGGCGCCGGGCCGTTGCGAGATCTGCGTGATCTGGCCTTCGACCCAGATGGTGCCGAGCCGGTGGATCCAGTCGGCGATCTTGCGGGCCACGGTGCGCACCGGCCACGGGTCTTCCGCGCTGGTCGGCGGTGGGTTGGCGGGGGCGTTCAGGACCGCTCCTTCCACGTCCGGGCTTGGGCGGCGCGATCATACGGCCGTTCCCCGTCGGGGCGGGGCGGCGCGTCAGTTCTCGGTGCGGAGGCGTTCGAGCCGGTTGCCGAGCATCCGCAGGAACTCGGGGCGCTGCTGGTTCGCCCGCTCGTGGTCGAGCATGGCCTCGACCTCGGCGGTGGAGAAGCCGCGCAGCCTGCCGCGGAGCTGGGGCAGCGTGATGCCCTCGTAGCCGGCGAGCACGCCCGCGTCGTCCGGGGCGGGTGCGGCGGGCGCGGGTTCGTCCTCGTCGAAGGTGGCCCACTCCGGCTGGTCCTCGCCGCGGTCCCAGGCGCCGAGCGCCTCGTCGCCGCGGATGGCCAGTTCGGTGATCTGCTGCTGCATCCGCATCGACAGCTGGAGGGCCTGGCTGGCCACGGTCAGCGGCAACCCGAGCAGCTGGGCGGGCAGCCGCCGGGTCTGCTCGGCGGTGACGGCCGCGAGTCCGGCCGCGACGCGGATCGGCAAGGGGTACGTCGACATGGCCCCAGCCTCCCGCACTCGCGCCGCGGAAACCATCGGCCGGGCACCGGAGCTTCGCCCGGAGGTGCGGGCCGGTTACGGATTCCGGCGGTACCCCCGGGGTGTCCGGTGGCGGTCGGTCACCGTTGACCGCCGCGTCCCGCGCGACGGGTGTCCGCCGGTAGCGGGAAGGGTGACGCTCGGTACCGCCTCGGCAGGTGGCCGCAGGGCTGACCCGTCGCGGGGTGGTCCGTACCCTGGACGGCATGAGCACCTCGCCGCAGGCCGCCGATCGCCTCGCACCGAGCGACCTTGACCAAGGCACCTCCGACCAGGGCACTTCCGAGGGCGGACGCACCAAGCGCGTCCTGCTCGCCAAGCCCCGTGGCTACTGCGCAGGCGTGGACCGCGCGGTCATCACGGTCGAGAAGGCGCTGGACACCTACGGCCCGCCCGTGTACGTGCGCAAGGAGATCGTGCACAACAAGCACGTGGTGGAGACGCTCCAGGACCGCGGCGTGATCTTCGTGGACGAGACCGACGAGGTCCCCGAGGGCGCGCTGGTGGTGTTCTCCGCGCACGGCGTCAGCCCCGCGGTGCACGAGGAGGCCAAGACCCGGAACCTGCGCACCATCGACGCGACCTGCCCGCTGGTCACGAAGGTGCACAAGGAGGTCAACCGGTTCGCCCGCGACGACTACGACATCCTGCTGATCGGCCACGAGGGCCACGAGGAGGTCGAGGGCACCGCCGGTGAGGCGCCGGACCGCGTGCAGCTCGTAGACAAGCCGGAGGACGTGGACAAGGTGCACGTCCGCGACCCGAACAAGGTCGTGTGGCTGTCGCAGACCACGCTCAGCGTCGACGAGACGATGGAGCGGGTCGACCAGATCAAGGAGCGCTTCCCCGATCTGCAGGCGCCGCCGAGCGACGACATCTGCTACGCCACCTCGAACCGCCAGTTCGCGGTGAAGGCGATGGCCGCCGAGTGCGACCTGGTGCTGGTCGTCGGCTCGCAGAACTCCTCGAACTCGAAGCGGCTCGTCGAGGTCGCGCTGCAGGCGGGCGCGAACGACTCGCACCTGATCGACTACGCGAACCAGATCGAGGACTCCTGGCTGGAGGGCGTCGGCACGGTCGGCGTCACCAGCGGTGCCTCGGTGCCGGACGTGCTGGTGATGCAGGTGCTGGAGCACCTCGCCGAGCGCGGCTGGGACGGCGAGGTCGAAGAGGTCACCACCGCCAACGAGAAGATCACCTTCGCGCTGCCGCGGGAGCTCCGCAAGGACCTCAAGGAGAACCCGGACGCGCCGAAGGGCGCCCGCTGACCGCTCCCTCCCGCGGGAGGAACCGGGTGGTCCGCCGCTGAAGGGGCGAGACCACCTGGCGAGCACGCGAACGCGAAACGGCCCGCTCGACCTGATCGGTCGGCGGGCCGTTCTGCTGCGCTGGGCGGGGGCGCCGGCGTCCTTCAGTCGAAGAAGTCGTCGTCGCGGCGGGGGCGGCGGGGCCTGCGCGCCGGGTCGTCCCGCTTCGGCTCGGGG
>NZ_JAIUKB010000157.1:0-27264 GCF_020176785.1 Saccharopolyspora sp. 6V
CCCCCCCCCCCCCGCGGGGGGGGGGGGGGGGGGCCCCCCCGCGGGCCCCCCCCCCCGCCCCCGGGCGGCGCGCCCCCGGGGGCACCGCGCCGCCGCCGCGCTGGCCGGGGCGCGCGCGTTTCGCGCGGCCGCGCACGGGCTGCTCGCCGAACCGGACCGGCTGCGCGCGCTGGCGCGGCGGCGGTACGACGCGTTCCGGCAGCGGGAGGCGTGGGAGCGGTTGCGCGCGATGCCGGTCGGCAGGCTCCGCGAAGCCGCGCAGGGCAGGCTGCGGCTCGGCGAGCTGGAACGCGCCGGCTTCCGCACCGTCGCCGACGTGGCCGCCGCGACCCCGGAGCGGTTGCAGACCGTGCCCGGCGTCGGCCCGGCCATCGCGCGACAGGCCGCGGACGCCGCCGGGCGCCTCGCGCAGGCCGGCGCGCAGGACGTCGTGGTGCGCCTCGACCCGGACCGGCGCGATCCGGAGCACGCCGCGCTGCTGGCGGCGGTGCGCGCCTGGGAACTCGCCGGAGAGCGGATCTCCGCGCTGCAGGAGGAGATCCGGCGCGGGCTCGGCACCCTCGACGAGCTGGAACCGCCTGCGCAGCGGACCCGCAGCAGGCTGCGGATGTGGTTCACCGGGGCCGGTCGCGGGGCCGCCGCGCTCGACGCGCTGGCGCGGCTGGACGGGCTGCTCGCCGAACCCGGCATCCGGCAGGTTCGCGCCACCGCGGCGGACGCCGTCGGCGCGGAGGAGCGGCTGGCGCCCGCGGCGCTGTGGCAGGACTACGAACGCCGCGCCGCCACCTACAACACGCTGCTCGCCGAGCTCACCGGCCACGCCGGGACCGCCGCCGGAGCCGCCACCGGGCAGCTGCCACCGGAGCAGGAGCGGCAGGTCACCGCGACCGGGCTCGACACCGGCCTGATGCGGGTCGCGCTGCGCGGCTACCAGGCGTTCGGCGCGAAGTTCGCCCTGGCGCGGCGGAAGTCGATCCTCGGCGACGAGATGGGCCTGGGCAAGACGGTGGAGGCGCTGGCCGCGATGGCGCACCTCACCGCGCGCGGCGGCACCCACTTCCTGGTGGTGTGCCCGGCCGGAGTGCTGATCAACTGGGTGCACGAGACGTCCCGGCGCAGCGCGCTCGTCCCGCACCCGCTGCACGGCCCGCACCGGGACGCCGCCACCCGCGAGTGGCTGCGCGACGGCGGGATCGCCGTCACCTCCTTCGACACCCTGCAACGGCTGCGCGGGGTGGCGGACGCGCCGCTGTCGATGGTCGTGGTGGACGAGGCGCACTACGTGAAGAACCCGCAGGCGCAGCGCTCCCGGGCGGTGGTGTCCCTGGTGGGCCGGGCGGACCGCGCGCTGCTGCTCACCGGCACCCCGATGGAGAACCGCGTCGACGAGTTCCGCACCCTCGTCGGCTACCTGCAACCGGAGGTGGCCGCGCGGCTCGACGCGCGGGACGCGCTGGCGCCGGGCCGGTTCCGGCGGGCGGTGGCACCGGTGTACCTGCGGCGCAACCAGGAGGACGTGCTCACCGAACTGCCCGAGCTCATCGAGCTGGAGGACTGGGTCGAGCTCACCGGCGCCGACGACACCGCCTACCGGAACGCGGTGGCGTCGGGGAACCTAATGGCGATGCGGCGCACCGCCTACGAGCAGGCCGGTTCGGCGAAGCTGGCGCGGCTGCGGGAGATCGTCGAGGAAGCCGCGCAGCAGCGGTGGAAGGTCGTCGTGTTCACCTTCTTCCGGCCGGTGCTCGCCGCCGTCCGCGAGGCCGTCGGGCCCGCCGCGATGCCGAAGGACCTGGACGGCGACCTCACCGACAAGCAAGGGCTCGTCGACGAGTTCTCCGAACGGGACGGGCACGCCGTGCTGCTCGCGCAGATCGACGCGGGCGGCACCGGGCTCAACATCCAGGCCGCGAACGTGGTGGTGCTCGCCGAACCGCAGCTGAAACCCAGCGCGGAGGAGCAGGCCATCGCCCGCTGCCACCGGATGGGCCAGACCCGCAAGGTCCACGTGCACCGCATCCTCGCCAAGGACACCGTGGACCAGCGGCTCCGCGAACTCCTGGAGGGCAAGTCGCGCCTGTTCGACGCCTACGCCCGGGAGAGCGCCGCGAAGCTCACCGACCCCGAGGCGCTCAACACCCGGCCTCTGGACGAACGCCGCCTGCACGACGCCACCGTCCCCGTCGAACGCCGCATCGTCGAGGTGGAACGCGACCGCCTCGGCCTCGGCTGATCCTCACCAGGTGACGGGAAGGGCGTGCAGGCCGAAGATGGCCGCGTCGTTCTTCAGGGGGAGGTCGTCGAGGGAGGCGTCGGAGCGCAAGCCGGGGATCTTGCGGAACAGGGTGTTGTAGACGATCTCCAGTTCCATCCGGGCCAGGTTCTGGCCGAGGCACTGGTGCGGGCCGTAGCCGAACGCGACGTGCTGGCGGGCGCCGCGCTCCACGTCGATCTCCTCGGGGCGCTCGAACGCGGCCGGGTCGCGGTTGGCGGAGCCGCCGAGCGCGAACACGCCCTCCCCCGCCTTGATGGGCTGGCCGCCGATCTCCAGGTCGTCCTTGGCGATCCGCACCGTGATCAGGTCGGTGATGCTGAAGTAGCGCAGCAGCTCGTCCACGACGTCGAGGGTGCGTCCCGGTTCGGCGATGACCCGGTCCCGCAGCCGCGGGTTCTGCATCAGCGCCAGCGAACCCAGCGAGATCATGTTGCCGGTGGTGTCGTGCCCGGCGGTCAGCAGCAGGAACGCGAGGTCCACGAGCTCGGCGTGGTCGTAGGAGCGCTCCTCGGCCGGTTTCGCGGCCTGTCGGCTGAGCAGGTCGTCGCCGGGCTCCGCCTCCTTCGCCGTCACCAGTTCGTCCAAGTAGGACTGGAGGTCGAAGAAGGCGCGCTGCCGGGCCAGCGGCGGCTCGGTGGTGTTGAGCATCGTCGAGGTGCGGTCCTCGAAGAACTCGTGGTCGGCGTAGGACACGCCGAGCAGTTCGCAGATCACCAGCGACGGCACCGGGAACGACAGCGCGCGCACCAGGTCGGCGGGCTTCGGCCCGGCCAGCATCGCGTCCACCGCCTCGTCGACGATCTGCTGGACGCGGGGGCGCAGCGCCTCGGTCTTGCGCACGGTGAACTCGCCGACGACGGCGCGGCGGGCGCGGGTGTGCACCGGCGGGTCCATCCCGGCCAGCGACAGGGTGGAGTCGTTGTCGCTCTTGGCGAGCTCCACCATGTGCGGGAAGTCCGGGTCGCCGCGGTCGGAGCTCAGCCGCGGGTCGATGAGCGCCTTGCGCACGTCCTCGTAGCGGGTGACGATCCACGCGTGCCTGCCGGTGGGCAGCAGCACCCGCTGCACCGGCGAGTTCTCCCGCAGTTCCGGGTACTCGTCCGGTAACCGGTACGGGCACCTCCGCGGCGGCGGGAACGCCAAGGCGGTGTCGTCGTGTTCGACCATCTCGGTCACAGCAGACCATCCCTCATCAACGATCGGCGGGGAGGTGAACGGCCCACCGGCCCGCGTTCCCGGGACGGATGGGCCATTCACCTGGGGGGGACCCGCGGAGCTCAGGCGGGCTTCTCGGCGGTCAGCAGGACCGAGCCGAACTCGTCCACGTCCACCATGTCGGCGGGGCTGAACTTCGTGTCCGCCTCCTCCTGGAAAACCGGGTCGAGCTGGTCGTTGGCGGCGCTCATCTGCTGGAAGGTGGGGCGCACGCTCTGCTCGGTGATGTCGAGCAGTTCGGCGAACCGCAGCCCGGCGCGGCGCAGCATCGGCAGGTAGTCGTCCCCGTCGGCGAGGGTCATGATGAAGTCGCGCAGGCAGCGGTCCACGTGCTCCTGCTTGTCCGCGGGAATGGGGCCGCGGGCGAAGAAGTCGGTGAGGGTGAGCCGGCCGCCGGGCTTGAGCACGCGCTGGATCTCGCTCAGCACCTGCTCGCGGTCGGGCATGTGGAAGATCGACTCGATGGCGATGGCCGCGTCGAAGGAGGCGTCGGGGAACGGCAGGTTCATCGCGTCGGCGTGCTGGAACTCGACCTGGCCGGCGAGCCCGGCGTCCTGCGCGAGCTCGGTGGCGCGGGTGATCTGGTCCCGGCTGATGGACACGCCGGTGACGTGGGCGCCGGTGCGGGCGGCGATGCGGCTCGCGGGCTGGCCGAGTCCGCAGCCGACGTCGAGCACGCGGTGCCCGGCCCGCAACCGCAACCGCTCGGTCATCATGTCGGTGAGCCGGTCGGCGGCCTCCACCAGCGGCACCTCGGTGTCGTCGAGGTCCCAGAATCCGAGGTGCAGGCTGCCGCCGGTGCCTTCGGTGTCGAGCGCGGTGAGGCGGTCGTAAAGCAGGCCGACCTCTTCGGGGACGGACAGGGTGGCGTTCTGGGCGGACATGGTGGCCTTCCTTCTGTTCTCACTGGACCGGAGCGGTTCGGTGGCGTCCGCGCGATCGGCGGCGACCTGGCGCCCGGAGGTCGTTGCTGTGCCGGGGAAGCTGCGTCGGGGATTCCGTGCTGTCGTGGAGAAACCGGGCCGCGTCGGAGGCTGTCGGAGAAACGGCGCCGCAGCGGAGTTCTGCTGCCGCGCGGGGAAACCGTCCTGCCCCGCACGATCGGGGCACACCGGAGATCGGCCGCGCCAACCGAAAACCTTTGCTGCGCCGAGGAATCGTGGCGTGATCGACGAACCGCACCCCTCCCGGAAACTACACCAGCCGCGAGCCGACGTGTGACTCTTCCGCGGATTCTGCCGGAACCACTGGGAAATTCACTGGTCTTGATCTCCTGGTCGGATCAGTCGACGCGCACGAGGGTCTTGCCGGTGTTCTTCCCGCCGAGCATGTCCAGGAAGGCCTGCGGGGTGTTCTCCACCCCCTGCACCACGGTCTCCCGGCACCGCACGTCGCCGCGGGCGAGCCAGCCGCCCATCTCCGCGAGGAACCGGTCCTTGACGTGCTCGTAGTGGCCCACCAGGAATCCACGCAGCGTGATGCCCTTGCCGATGGCCTGCACCAGGTTCCGCGGCCCCACCACCTCCCCGCGCTCGTTGTACTGGGAAATGGCGCCGCACAACGCGAATCGGGCGCCGGGCCTCGCCAGCAGCAGGGCGGCGTCCAGGTGGTCGCCGCCGACGTTGTCGAAGTAGACGTCGAACCCGTCCGGGGAGGCCTTGACCAGTTGCTGCCAGATCGGCCCGTCCCGGTAGTCGAAGGCGCGGTCGAACCCGAGTTCCTCGGTCAGGTAGCGCACCTTCGCCGGGCCGCCCGCCGAGCCGATGACCTTGGCGGCACCGCGCAGCTTCGCGATCTGACCGACGATCGAGCCGACGGTGCCCGCCGCGCCGGAGACGAACACCGTGTCGCCGGGCCGGAACTCGGCGGCTTCGAGCAGTCCGGCGTAGGCGGCGTGGCCGGGCATGCCGAGCGCGCCCAGGTACGCCTCGGGCGGGGTGGCGGTGGTGTCCACCCGGGTCGCGCCGGCGGCGCCGACCACGGCGTACTCGCGCCAGCCGAGCCCGTGCAGCACCACGTCACCGGCCGCGAGCTGCGGGGACCGCGACACGAGGACTTCGCCGACCGCACCACCTTCGAGGGGTTTGCCGATCTGGAACGGCGGCACGTAGGTGCGCACGTTGTTCATCCGGCCCCGCATGTACGGATCGACGCTGAGCACCAGGTTGCGCACCAGCACCTGGCCGGGGCCGAGGTCGGGCAGGTCGGCCCGGGCGACGGTGAAGTTCTCGGGGACCGGCATCCCGTCCGGCCGGGAGGCCAGCCGGATCTCGGTTCCCGCGGTCGGCGCGGTCATCAGGACCTCCTCGTATCAGCCGACGGGTTCGGGCCGGGGGCCAGGGTGGCCTGCCAGTGCTCGACGGCCGCGCCGATGGTCTCGACGGCACCGTCCAGCAGCAGGCGGCCGATCTCGTCCACGTGCCGGTGCTGCCACGGGTGCAACTCGGTGCCCCGCACCCAGTCGTTGAAGGCGCCGAGCGCGGGACCGGTGTGCACCTGGCGGTTGACCTTGTCGTGCTCGTCGCCGCTCATCGCGAGCTTGGTGCTGTAGTGGAAGTACCAGCGGAACAGCCGCGCCAGCTTCAGCTTCGGCTGCTGCTCGGCCTGCGCGATCTGCGCTTCGCGGCCGCGGGAGCGCAGATGGGCGCACACCTCGTCCCACACCTCCTCGGCGCTGCGGCGGAAGTAGGTGCGTTCGACGAGTTCCCTGGTGCGCAGCGGGATCTGCTCCCAGCCGTCGTAGTGCGCGTGCAGCGCGAACAGCTTGTTCGCCCGCGTCGGGAAGAACACGCCCTTGCGCAGCACCTGCACCTGGGCGCCCATCTCGAACATGTCGCCCGCCGGGGCGTAGCCGGTGTCGTCGACGCCGATGTCCTGCAGCACGTCCTTCACAGGCGCGCTCATCGCCGATTCGGCGGTGCACTGGTTGATCGAGCCGGTGAGCACGTAGTCGGCGCCGAGCAGGAACGCGGCGGCCACCGCCGACGGCGTGCCGATACCACCGGCGAGGCCGAGGCAGATCGGTTCGGCGTAGCCGTGCTCCCGCACCGCGCGCTGCCGCAGCCCCAGCATCGCGGGCATCAGCACCGCCGCGATGCCGCCGTCGGTGTGCCCGCCGGAGTCGGCCTCGACGGTGAGGTCGTGGCTCATCGGCACCTGGGCCGCCAGCCGCACCTGTTCGTCGGTGAGCGCGCCCTCCGCGCGCAGTCCGTCCAAGATGGACCGCGGTGGTGGCGCCAGGAACTCGGCGGCGATCTCGGGACGGGACACCTTCGCGAGGATCCGGTGCTCGCACACCGGTTTCCCGTCCGGACCGGCGCGCAGCCCGCTGGCGCGGAACCGCACCAGCGCCGGGGTGATCCGGACGAACGCGGATGCCTCGACGGTGCGTACGCCGAGCCGCAGCAGCAGCTCCACCTGCTCGCGCTCGGCCGACGGATCGTCGTGGTCGGCCAGCAGGTTCACCCCGTAGGCCCGGCCGTCCGGCAGGCCGCGCTGGATCTCGCGGACGCCGCGCTCGACCTCGGCGGGCGGGAGCCCACCGGTGCCGAGCACGCCGAGCATGCCGGCACGGCCGAAGCGCACCACCATCTCCGGGGAGGCGACCCCGCGGTACAGCCCGCCACCGGCGTAGGCGTAGCGCAGGCCGTGGCGGCGGCGGAACACCTCGCTGCCGAGGTGGGTGGCGCGCTCGTCGGCGGCGGGAGGCCCGGTCGGCACCACCGGCGGTGCGGAACTCCCGTTGACCGCCGCGGTTCGCTCCGGAGCGCGGGGCCGCGCCGGTTCCGGGATCGGTGCCGGGTCCGGGTGCGGCACGGCCTCGGCCACGGGTTCCGGACGGGATGCCGGTTCTGGTCGCAGCGCCGGTTCGGCCACCGATCCCGGACGCGGTCCCGGTTCCGCCACCGGCTCCGGTCGCGGCGCGGCGCGGATCTGCTCGACGAGCTTGCCGACGACGCGCCCGCCGAGCTCCACGAACTCGGTGACACCCGCGTCCAGCAGGTGCCGCACGCCTGCCGTCCACCGCACCGGGCTGACCACCTGCTCGGCCAGCAGCCGCGCGGTCTCCCCCGGCGGGTACGGCAGCGCGGTGGCGTTCGCGATCACCGGCACCAGCGGATCGCCGAGCCGGAATTCCGCCAGGTAGCGGGAGAATTCCTCCTTCGCGGCCGCCATCAGCGGGGAGTGGAACGCGCCGGAGACGTTCAGCCGGGCGCAGCGGACCTCGCGCGCCTCCAGGTACGGCACCAAGTCGCCGATCACCTCGACCGCACCGGAGACGACCTGCTGCGCGGGCGCGTTGTCGTTGGCCACGACCAGCGAACCGAACCCGCCCTCGGCGAGCAGTTCCCGCAGCCGCGGCGGTTCCAGCCCGAGCACGGCGACCATGCCGCCACCGCGCGCCTGCGCCATCAGCTCCCCGCGGCGCCGCACCAGCCGCAGCCCGGTGGCGAAGTCGAAGGCGCCCGCCGCGTGCAACGCGCAGTACTCGCCGAGGCTGTGCCCGGCGTACCGGTCGGCCGCGCCGCCGTCCTCGCGCCACCGCCGGTGCGCCAGGGTGCCGACGACGTACAGCGCGGGCTGCGTGCAGCGGGTGTCGCCCAGCTCCTTGTCCGGGTCCTCCAGGCACAACCGCCGGATCGAGCGGCCGAGGATCTCGGAGGCCTCCTGCTCGGCGTCCGGGTAGGCGTCGAACAGCTCCGCACCCATGCCGCGCCGCTGCGCGCCCTGCCCGGGGAAGATCACCGCCCGCACGTCAGCGGCCTCCTTCCGGACCGTACAGCCGGTCGCAGAGCCGCAGCAGCTTCTCCAGCGAGGCCGGCGCGGTCATCACCTCGGAGTGCATCGAGGTATCCACGTCGATGGTGAAGAAGTCGTCCAGCCGCTCCGGCCAGCCCAGCCAGTAGTCGGTTCCGTCCACTGTGGGCAGTGCGTCGTTGGGGAACAGCACCATGTAGTCGCGGAAGGCGCCGAAGAACTCCCGGCTGGCGTTGCGCAGGTAGTAGCAGCTCAGCCCGTCGGGCTTCGGCAGCGGGTGCAGCTCGTACCGCTCGGCCTGGGTGGCCTCCAGGTAGCGGGACAGCTGGCGCACCCGGGACCGCAGCTGCGACTCGGTCTTGTTCACTCCGCGCTCCAGCGCCTTCGCGATCAGCGAGTCCAGGAACGCCGGGCCGTCGAGCGTCGTGTCCACCTCGTCCCGGCGCAGGATCGGCATCCCGCCGCTGTGCGATTCGAAGCTGTTGTTGCCGAGGATCAGGTTCACCGCGCGGAAATCGCTGACCTTCGACACCACCTCGGGGCTGAAGTCACCGCCGACGATGATCTCGTTGGCCCGGTTGGTGGAGTCCGCGTCGAGGGTGTCGAGCATGACCAGCGTGCGCACCTCGGCGCCGCGCAGCTGCAGCTGCCGCACCACCTCGTAGGCGAACAGGCCACCGAGGGAGAAACCGCCGATGTCGTACGGGCCTTCGGGCTGCACCGAGAGGATCAGGCCCGCGTAGAACTCGGCCATCGGGATCTGCCCGGTGAGGATCTCGGTGTCGTCGATCCACCCCTTCGGCTGGATGCCGTAGAAGGGGCGCCGGGCGCGGGCGGCGACCGGGGCGTACGACTCGACGCCACCGTTGCCGTGGTGCACCCAGAAGACCGGGCGGCCTGCGGTGACGCCGTTCATCCGGACCAGTTCGGGGAAGTGCGCCGCCGGGACCGCTTCGGTGCGCGGGGCCGGGATCAGCGGCGGCGCGGGTTCGGCGACCGGGGGTCCAGCGACCGGGGGTTCGGCCGGCGCGGATTCGGCCTGCGCACCGGTGGCGGCGGCGATCGCGGCGGTGACGTTCTCCAGGGTGTCGCAGTCGGCGATCACGTCCAGGGTCAGGCCGGCGTCGATGTGCGTCTGCGCCTGGGTGAGGAACTGCATCATGAAGATCGAGTCGAAGCCGTAGTCCCGCAGCGGGGCGTCCGGCGGCAGTTCGGCGGGATCGATCTCCAGCAGCGAGGACATCAGGTCGGCGACGACGGGCGCCAGGTCGGCGGCCGTCGCTCCGGAACCGCTGTCCGGTTCGGGAGCCGTGCCGGGCCCGGAGCCCGCGTCGGGGGCCGGTTCGACGGCCCGCGCGGCGGATGCGTCCTCGGCGGGAACAGCGGTGGAGGCGGGCGCGAACCGCTCCCGCAGCCGCCCGAGGTCCCCGTCCAGCGCGATGACCTGCGGTACCCGCGCCGCCCACGCGCGGTGCAGCGCGTCGATGCCGACCCGGGCGCGCATCGGGCGCATGCCGACCGATTCGAGCAGCGTCACCGTGGAGGCGTCGCCGCCCATGCCACCCTTGTCCCACAGCGGCCAGTTCACCACCAGCGTCCGCCCGGACCGCTCGCCGTCGGCCACCAGCGCTTCGCGGTGCGCGGCGTAGCCGTCCATGAACGCGTTCGCGGCGGCGTAGTCGGCCTGCCCGACGTTGCCGAACGCGGCCATCGAGGAGTAGCCGATGAAGCAGTCCAGCGCGGAGTGCGCGGTGGCCTCGTCGAGGTGGCGCAGCCCGGTGACCTTCGCGGCGAACACGTCGCGGACGTCGGCGGCGGACTTGCGGGCCAGGAAACCGTCCCGCAGCACCCCGGCCGCGTGCAGCACGCCGTGCAGCGCACCGTGCTGGGCTTCGACCTCGCGGACCGCCTGGCACACCGCGTCCCGGTCGGCGACGTCGAGGCTGCGGTAGTCGGCCTTCGCCCCGGCCGCGCGCAGCCGCGCCAGCAGGTCCTCCTGGTCGGGCCCGGCGGGGCTGCGGCCGCAGAGCACCAGCGCCGGGGACTGCACCCGCGCGGCGATCTCCTCGGCGGCCAGCGCGCCCAGCCCACCGGCGCCCCCGGTGATCAGGTAGACCCCGCCGTCGCGCCACGGCAGCTCCGGCGCGGGTTCGGGGATCTCCCGCCACCGCGAGGTGCGGCGGTCGCCGTCGCGGTGGCGCACGGCCTCCTGCTCGGTGTCGGCGGCGTCCCGGCGCAGCCGGTCGGCGAGGTCGGCGGTGCCGGGCCGGTCGCCGAGCTCGATCCACTGGGTGCGCAGCTTCGGGTGCTCCAAGTACGCGGTGCGCAGCATCCCGCTGAGCCCGCCGAGCCACGGCGCCTCGGCCGGGGTGACCACCTGGACCAGCCGCGGCGCGGGTTGGCGGGCCTGGTCCCGGATCAGCTCCAGCAGCCGCTGCGCATAACCGGTGTAGCGGTCCTCGATGCTCCCGGTGCCCTGCCAGTGCTCGCAGCCGCCGCCGAGCAGCCCGCCGAGCGCGGTGGCGTCGACGTCGGGCAGTTCGCACAGCACCACGTGGTGGTTGAGCTGATCGGGCGCGTCCGCAGGCGCGGGCGCGCTCCGCCAGGCGGGTTCGAGCAGCAGCGCGATGTCGCCGGTCTCCGCGGCACGTGCGGTCTCCGCGGCCCGCACGACTTCCGGAGCCCGCCCGGTTTCCGCAGGCCGCACGGCTTCCGGAGCCCGCTCGGCTTCCGCCACCGGCGCGGGCGTGCTCGCGGCGCCCTGCTGCGGCCGGGTGCTGAAGCCGAGCACGCGCACCCGCACCGCGCCGTCCTCGTCGCACAGGTCGACGTCCAGCCGCCGCACCCCGGAGTCGCGGCGGTCGTCGGCGGCGCGGCGCACCACCGCCCACCCGGAGCTCGGGGTGTGCCCGAGCAGCTGCACCTCGCGCACCGCGAACGGCAGCGCCGCCACGCCCGGCTCCCCGCTCTGCTCGCCGAGCACCAGGCCGAGCGTCGTCTGCAGCGCCCCGTCCAGCATGCTCGGGTTCAGCGGGAACGAACCGGTGGCCGCCGCCGGCAGCCGCAGCCGGGCCACGGCGAGGTCCTCGCCGCGGTGCAGCTCCTCGATGGGCTGGAACGCGGGGCCGTAGCCCATGCCCATCCGGTCGAACAGCGCGTAGATCTCCGCTCCGGCGTGCCGGGCGGGGCAGATCGCGCGCAGTGCTTCGACGTCGTGCACCTCGGCGTCGCCGGTCAGCGCGGGGTCGACGAGCGCGGTGCCCTGGGCGTGCACGGCCCCGGATTCGTCGGCGCGCACCTCGAACCGGTCGGTCGCCGGGTCCAGTTCGACCCGCACCGAACGCGGGTCGGTGACGGCGAGCGGCCGCAGCCAGGTCACGTCCCGCAGCCGCACCCCGCGGTCGGCGCCGAGCGCGTCGCGGGCGAACTCCAGGTAGGCGGCACCGGGCAGGGTGGGGGTGCCCCCGACGCGGTGGTCGCGCAGGTAGAAGTCCTCGGCGTGCAGCTCGCGGCGGTGCGGCCCGCCGGAGCGCCGCGGTGCCGCGGCGGGTTTCGGCGCGGCCTCCGGCAGCGCGGACGATTCGTCGGGAGCGGGCACCCCGTCGGCGATCCAGTAGCGCTGCAAGCGGAACGGGTAGGTCGGCAGCGGCAGCCGCCGCATCGACCGGCCGGTGTGCAGCCGCCGCCAGTCGAAGTCGAAACCGGTGACCCACAGCTTCAGCAACCGTCCCAGCTTGCCCTTCGCCACCCAGCTGTCGATGGCGACGGCGATGTCGTCGTCGCCGACCAGCTCGCTCCACGGGCCGCGGCGTTCGGCACGCGCCCGGTGCAGGCCGTGCGCCTTCTCCCCGGCGAGGTGGGTGGCGATCCGCTTGCGCACCTCCGCCACCGAGTGCGCCAGGAACGCGATCCGCTCCGGCATCGCCACCCGGCCCACCTGCAGGGTGTAGGCGAGGTTCGGCAGGTCCTGCTCGGCGATGCGGCCGGCGTCGAGGTGCTCGGCGAGGCGGCGCACCCGCGCTTCCAGCGTCTCCGGGGTCGCGGCGGAGAGCACGATCGCCACCGGGCCCGCCGCGGGCGCGGGCTGCTCGGCGCGCGGCACGTGCTCCTCCAGCACGACGTGCGCGTTGACGCCGCCGAAGCCGAACGAGCTCACCCCGGCGCGGCGCGGCAGCTCCCGGCCGTCGGCGCCGCGCGGGGCCGCCCACTCCTGGTTCTCCCGCACCAGGTGGAACGGGCTGCCGTCCAGGTCGATGTACGGGTTGACCTCCTCCGCGTGCAGGCTGCGCACCAAAGTGCGGTGGCGCAGCTGCAGCAGCACCTTCAGCACGCCGGCGATCCCGGCCGCGAGCTCCAGGTGCCCGATGTTGGTCTTCACCGAGCCGAGGCCGCAGTGCGCCGCGGTGACCGGTTCCCCGGCGTAGAGCTCGGTGAACGCCTCCTTGAGCCCGTTGATCTCGATGGGGTCGCCGAGCTCGGTGCCGGTGCCGTGCGCCTCGACGTAGCCGACGGTGCGCGGATCGATGCCGGCCTTCGCGTAGGCGCGGCGGATCACCGCGGCCTGCGCCTTCGGGTTCGGCGAGGTCAGCGAATTGGCCCGGCCGCCGTGGTTCTCGGCGGTGGCGCGCACCAGGCCGTGCACGTGGTCGCCGTCGCGCTCGGCGGCGGACAGGCGCTTGAGCACCAGCATCCCGACGCCCTCACCTCGGCCGTAGCCGTCGGCGCCGGCGGAGAACGTCTTGCAGCGCCCGTCCTCGCTGAGCATCCCGGAGCGGCTGAAGCTCACGTGCCCGTCCGGCACCACGATGGTGTTGATGCCGCCGACGACGGCCATCGCGCACTCGCCGCGCTCGATGGCGGCGACACCGCGGTGGATGGCGACGAGCGAGCTGGAGCAGGCGGTCTCCACCGGTTCGCTCGGCCCGTGCACGTCGAGGAAGTAGCTCATCCGGTTCGGCCCCACCGAGGGCACGCTGCCGGTCGGGGTGACGCTGCGCCCGCGGGCGGCGCTGCGGTCGGACAGCAGCCCGTAGCCGGTGTCGTTGGTGCCGATGAACAGGCCGAGGTCGGAGCCGGCGAGGTCGTCGGCGGAGTACCCGGCGTCCTCGATTGCCTTCCACACGTACAGCATCAGCAGCCGCTGCTGCGGGTCCATGTGCACCGCGTCCTTGGGGGCGATGCCGAAGAACAGCGGGTCGAAGTCGGCGACGCCGTCCATGAACCCGCCGTGCTTGACGTTGGTGCGGCCCGGTTCCTGGCGCGGGTCGCCCCAGTGGGCGCGCCAGTCCCAGCGGTCGGCGGGGACTTCGCCGATGCAGTCGCGGCCGTCGCGCAGGTTCTCCCAGTACTCGTCGAGGTCGTCGGCCTGCGGGAACCGGCCGCTCATGCCGACGATGGCGATCGGGTCGTCGTCCGGGTCCGGGGCGGCCGGGCCGGGTCCGGTGGCTGGAGCGGGACGGGTCGGTGCGGCGGGCGCGGTGGGTGCGGCGGGACGGGTCGGTGCGGCGGGTACGGTCGCTGGAGCGGGCCGGTCCGGTGGGGCGGCGGCCGGTGGTGGTCGCCGATCGACCTGCGGCGGCGGCGCGACCACCGCTGCCGGGATCTGTTGCGGCGCAACGGGTTCCGGTTCCACCGCCGTGCCGAAGACCGCCGCCAGGCTCGGTCCGTGCTCGGCGGCGACGAAAGCGCTGAACGCGCGCAGCGTCGGGTGCTCGAAGAGCACGGTCGGCACCAGGTCCAGGCCCAGCGACTCGTTCACCAGGTTCACCAGCTGGCTGATGATCAGGGAGTCGAGCCCGTACTCGCTGAGCTCCACGTCCACGTCGAGGTCGGTGGGGTCCACCTTCAGCAGGCCGCAGACCTTCTCCACCACGACCTCGCACACCTGCTCCGCGAGGTCACCGGCGTCCGCGGTGGCCCCGGCCGCGGTGCCGCGATCTTCTCCGGTGGCACCGGGATCCTCCGCGGTGGCCGGGATCGCGGGCGCGCCGTTCTTCCAGGCGCGGAGCAAGCGGAGCGCCTCGTCCTGACCGACCCGGCCCTCGCTGATCAGCAGGTGCAGTTCGTCGAGCGATTCGATCGGGGTGCTCATGCGAGGCTCCTCTTGAACTCGTCGGCGCTCAGCGAACGCCTGCCGATGGCTTCGATCAGGTCCAGCAGGTGCGCGTCCTCGTCCTGCGGCGCCTCCGCGGTGCCGGTGTCCGGGGTGCCGGTGTCCGCGGTCCCGGCGTCCGAGGTCCCGGTGTCCGGGGTCCCGGCGTCCGAGGTCGCGGCGCCGACCCGGCGGACGCTGAAGCCGCGCAGCCGCACGCAGACCTCGCCGTCGTCGTCGCACACGTCGAGGTCGATGCGGCGGACCTCGCCGCCGTGGTCGTCCTCGGCGAACCGGACCACCGCCCAGCCGGTCTCCGGCGTGGGGCGCAGCACCTCCAGCTCGCGCAGCGCGTAGGGCAGCGCGGCGCCCGCCGCATCGCCCTGGTCGAGGAACAGCCCGGCGGTGGCCTGCAGCGCGCAGTCGAGCAGGCTCGGGTTGAGCACGAACTCGGCGTCGCGGGCCGCGGCGGGCAGCACCAGCCGGGCCACCGCCCGGCGCGAACCGGTGTGCAGCGACTCGACGGCGCGCAGCGCGGGACCGTAGTCCATGCCGAACCCGCGGTAGCGCTGGTAGCAGGCGTCGGTGTCGAGCACCGGCCCGTCGCAGTCCGCGCGCAGCGCCGCCAAGTCCAGCCGCTGCGCCGGGTCCTGCGGGCGGCGGCGGAGCTGGCCGCGGGCGAACGTGGTGCGCTCCCCCGCTCCGTCGGCCGCGTACACCTCGTAGTCGGCGCCGTCATCGGCGCGGGCGGTGAGCGCGACGTGCACCTCGGTCTCGTCCCGGACGGTCAGCGGGCGCAGCCAGGACGCCAGCCGGACCGTCCAGCCCAGCTCCTCGCCGGTGGAGCGGGCCGCGGCGGCGCGGGCCAGCTCCAGGTGCGCCACCGCCGGCAGCACCGGCACCGCGGACCCGCCGCCTGCGGCGGAGTCGGTGCCGGGCCGCCAGCCGGACACCACCGACATCACCTCGTCGCGGACCCGGTGGTCGTCGAGGAAGAACTCGCGGCCGGTGAAGCGCGAGGTGTAGCGGTGCTCGGCGAGGTCGGAGGTGTTGGCGTGCACCAGCGGGTGCAGCCGGCGCGGGGCGCCTGCGGCGGGCCGGGTGGTGTCCATCCAGTAGCGCCGCAGCCGGAACGGGTAGGTCGGCAGCGGCGTCCGGCGCGGCCGCGGACCGGTGTGCAGCCGTGCCCAGTCGACCTCGGCGCCTTCGACCCACAGCCGGACCAGCCGGTCCAAGTCCACTTCGGACATCGTCGTGAGATCGCCGGATTCCACCGGCGCCTCGGGCGGTTCCGCACCGCGCGCGACCTGTCCGATGTGGACGTTCGGGTGGGTTTCTCCGCGCAGCCAGGCGGCGATCCCGTCGCGGAGCTCGGCGACGGTGCTCGCCAGCACCGCCAGCCGCTCCCGCATCGGGGTGCGCCCGGTCTGCGAGGTGAACGCGATCGAGGGCAGTTCCGCGTCGGTGCGCCCGTCCAGCGCGGCCAGCCAGTCGGCGGCGTAGCGGCGCAGCACCTCGGGGTGGCTCGCGGAGAGCACCACCGGCAGCGGGCCGGTCGGCGGCTGCTCGGCGGCCGGGCGCGGCACGTACTCCTCCAGCACCACGTGCGCGTTCACGCCGCCGAAGCCGAACGAGCTGACCCCCGCGCGGCGCGGCAGGTCCCGGCCGTCGGCGTCGCGCGGCGCGACCCAGTCCTGCCCCTCGCGCACCAGGTAGAACGGGCTGCCGTCCAGGTCCACGTACGGGTTGATCTCGGCGCAGCGCATGCCCTGCACGAGCCTGCGGTGCCGCAGCTGCAGCAGCACCTTGATCACCCCGGCGGCGCCCGCGGCGAGCTCCAGGTGCCCGATGTTCGTCTTCACCGAGCCGACGCCGCAGTGCGGCTCGGCGACCTCGGCGCCCGCGTCGGCGTAGAGCGCGCGGAACGCGGCCTTCAGCCCGTTGACCTCCACCGGGTCGCCGAGCTTGGTGCCGGTGCCGTGCGCCTCCACGTAGCCGACGGTGCGCGGGTCGATCCCGGCCTCGGTGTAGGCGGCGCGCAGCAGCGCGGCCTGCGCCTTCGGGTTCGGCGCGGTGAGCGAGTTGCCGCGGCCGCCGTGGTTCTCCGCGGTGGCCCTGATCAGGCCGTGGATGTGGTCGCCGTCGCGCTCGGCGTCGGAGAGCCGTTTGAGCACCAGGAACCCGACGCCCTCACCGCGGGCGTAGCCGTCGGCGTCCGCACCGAACGTCTTGCACTTGCCGTCGGGGCTGAGCATCCCGGCCTTGGAGATGCTGATGTGCCCGTCGACGCTGACCATCGTGTTCACGCCGCCCGCGATGGCCAGCGCGGACTTCCCGTCCCGCAGCGCCTGCACCGCGCGGTGCATCGCGACCAGCGCGCTGGAGCAGGCGGTGTCCACCGGCTCGCTCGGCCCGTTCAGGTCCAGGAAGTAGCTCATCCGGTTCGGGCCCATCGAGGGGGCGGCACCGGTGATGTCGTAGCCCTCGATCATCGGCTGGTAGCGGGTGACCAGCGTGCTGTAGCCGGTGCTGGTGGTGCCCGCGATCAGCGCCGTGTCGGTGCCCGCCACGTCCGCGGCCGAATATCCGGCGTCCTCCAGCGCCTTCCACACGTGCAGCATCAGCAGCCGCTGCTGCGGGTCCATCAGCTCCGCTTCCTTCGGCGAGATGTCGAAGAAGAACGGGTCGAAGTCGCCGACCCCGTCCATGAAGCCGCCCGCGATGACGTTCGTGCTGTTCGGGTCCTTGATCGGGTCGCCGTAGTGCTCGCGCCAGTCCCAGCGGTCGGCGGGGACCTCGCCGGTGCAGTCGCGGCCGTCGCGCAGGTTCTCCCAGTACCGGTCGAGGTCGTCGGCCATCGGGAACCGGCCGCTCATGCCGATGACGGCGATCGGCTCGGGCACCGGGCGCGCGGTGGCGGCGGATTCGGCGAGGGGTGCCGGTGCCGGTTCCGGTCTTGGTGCGGGGGCCGGTTCCGGCGCGGGCGCGACCTGCACGGCGTGCTCGGCGAGCAGGTGGTCGGCCACCTCGCCGAGCGTCGGGTGCTCGAAGAACAGCGTCGGCGCCAGCGACAGGCCGTACGCGGCGTTGAGCTCGTCGGCGAAGCCGGTCAGCGTCAACGAGTCGAAGCCGAACCGGGTGAGCTCGGCGTCGGCGGTGATCCGCTTCGCCGGCACGTCCAGCAGCACCGCGACCCGCCCGATCAGCTCCCGGACCAGTGCCTTGCGCACGGTCCCCCCGGTGTCGGCGGGGGCGTCGGGCTCGCGCCGGGCCGGTGGGTTCAGCGACCCGAACTCGTGGTCTTCGAGGAGGTGATCCACGACCTCTCCCAGGGTTGGACGTTCGATGAAGGACTTGGGGGCGACGGTGCCGCCGTGCGCCGCTTCGACCCGCCCGGCGAGCGCGGTCAGCGACACCCGGTCGAAGCCGTAGTCGGCGAGTTCCACGTCCGGGTCGATCTCGTCGGCGCGCACGCCCAGCACCGCCGCGGCGTGCCCGACGAGTTCGGCGAGCAGGCTCGCGCGGTCCGGATCCCCCTCCGCCGCAACGGTTTCCGGCCCGGAGAGCAGCGTGGCCTCGATCCGCGCCCGGTCCCCGCAGATCGCCAGCACGTGCGGTTCACCGCTGCCCCACGCCCGGTGCAGCGCGGTCACGCCCTGCTCGGGACGCATCGGGACCATGCCGACCTCGGCGCGCATCCGGGCGGCGGTGGCGTCGTCCACGCCCATCCCACCGGTCGCCCACAGCGGCCAGCCGACCACGAGGGTCCGGCCGCGCCGCGCCCCCCGGGCCCGCAGCTCCTCGCGGTGCGGCGCGTAGGCGTCCAGGAACGCGTTCGCCGCCGCGTAGTCGCCCTGCCCGGTGTTGCCGAACGCGGACAGCGAGGAGAAGCCGCAGAACACGTCCAGGTCCACCTCGGCCGTGACGGCGTCCAGGTTCGCGAACCCGGTGGCCTTCGCCGCGAGCACCTCGCGTACCTCGGCGCGGTCCTTCCGCGCGAGGTAGCCGTCCCGCAGCACCCCGGCCAGGTGCAGCACGCCGTGCAGCGCGCCGTGCTCGGCCAGCACCTCCCGCACGCAGCGCTCGACCTGCGCGCGGTCGGCGACGTCGAGCGGGCGGTAGCTCGGGTGCGCGCCGGCGTCGGCGAGTTCGCGCAGCAGCTCCGCAGGCCCCTGCGCGGACCGCCCGGCCAGCACCAGCCGCGCGCCGGGTGCGCGGGCCGCGATCGCGCGGGCGAAGGTGGCGCCGAGCCCGCCGGCACCACCGGTGATCAGGTAGGTGCCACCGGCCCGCCACGGCGCGACCTCCGGTGCGTCGTCCAGCGCGCTCCAGCGCGGCACCTCGCGGTGCTCGCCGTCGCGGCGCACCACCACCACGTCGGTCGCGGCTTCGGCGCGCAGCAGCGCGGCCAGGTCCGCGACACCGAACGGGGTGGCGACCTCGACGAGCTGGGTGCGCAGCTTCGGGTGCTCCAGGCGGGCGGTGCGCAGCAGTCCGGCGAGCGCGGCGGAGATCCGCCCGGCACCGGCGGCGGGCACCACGACCTGCAGCAGCACCGGTCCGTCGCGCAGCGCGGAGATCGCCGCGCGCAGCCGGGCCAGCACCGACTCGGCCTGCGCGGTGAAGCGTTCCGCGAGGTCGTCGGCGTGCGGGAGTGCCGCGCAGCGGACGCCGAGCCGGTCCTGCAGCGCCTGCGGGTCGACGCCCGCCCCGGCCAGCAGCACTTCGCGGCGGGCCGGTGCTTCGGTGGTGGCGGTCGCCGGTTCGGGGCGCCAGCCGACGTGCACCAGGGTCGGTTCGGCGTCGGCGGCCGGGTTCCCGAGTTCCGCCGGGTCAGCGGTTCCGGCCGTTCCGGCGGATCGGGCGGAGCCGGCAGGTCGGGTGGTTCCGGCCGCCCCGGTGACCCCGGCCGCTTCGGCGGGCGGGACCGTCCCGGAGGTCCGATCGGCCCCGGCGGGCTCCTCGGCCGGCAGCAGCCGGGCGGTGAACCCGAGCAACCGCACGCACACCGCGCCGTCCTCGTCGCACAGCTCGACGTCCATCCGCCGCACCGCGCCACCGCCGTCCGCCGCGGCCGGGCGCACCACGGCGTACCCGGCGGCCGGGCTCGGCGCGTGGACGCGCACGTCCTCCAGCACGAACGGCAGCGCGGCGGCGACCTCGCCGGCCCCGGTCAGCGACAGCCCGAGGGTGGCCTGCACGGCCGCGTCCAGCACCGCCGGGTGCAGCGCCCAGTCCGCCCCGTCCCGGGCCGCGTGCGGCAGCCGCAGCCGGGCGACCACGAGCCCGTCGCCGACGTGCAGCTCCTGCACGCCGCGGAAGGCGGGGCCGTAACCGATGCCCATCCGGTCGAAGTGCGCGTAGAACTCGGTGTGCTCGATACGCCGCGCGCACGCCGCGCGCAGCGATGCGACGTCCAGGTGCCCGCCCGGCTCCGCCGGACCGGCCTCCACGAGCCCCTGACCGTGCTTCCCGGCAGCGGTGCTGATCTCGAAGGTGTGGCCGCCACCCTGCTCGCGCAGCGCGATGCGCAACCGCACCGGTCCGGGAACCTGCAACGGCCGGGACCACACGACGTTGCGCAGCCGCGGGTGCTCGACGCCCGCCGCGCGGGCCGCCTGCACCGCCGACTCCAGGTAGGCCACCCCGGGCAGCACCGGCACCGAGCGCACCCGGTGGTCGGCGAGGAAGAACTCGCGTCCGGTCAGCTCGACCGCGTCCCCGGCCAGCGGGGATCGCGCGACCCGGCTGGTGCCGGGCCAGTACCGCTCCCCGGCGAACGGGTAGGGCGGCAGCGGCGTGATCCGGAACCCGCCGTCGGCGAACAGCGGCGCGAAGCGGAAGTCAAGCCCCTGTGCGAAGAACTCGGCGAGTTCGATCAGCGCGGGCCGGGAACCGTCGCGGAGCAGCCCGTCGACGCGCGCCGGCACGGCCGGGTCCCGGCGGCGGTGGCCGTCGGCGGTGGTGCCGGTGACGACCTGTTCGGCGGTGCCCGCGCGCAGCCACTCCCGCAGCGCGGAGATCAGCTGCGCGCGGTCGGCGACCACCGCGGCCCACCGGTGCGCGCAGTGCCTGCGCCCGGTGGCCAGCGAGTAGGACACGTCCCCGAGGTCCAGCTCCGGGTGCTGCTCGGCGTGCGCGAGCAGCCGTTCGACCTGGCTGCGGCGCACCTCCTCGTCCTGCCCGGACAGCACGACCAGCCACGCGGGGCGCGCGGCGTGCCCGGCCGGCCGGGGCGGGGCCTGCTCCAGCACGGCGTGCACGTTGGTGCCCGCGGCGCCGAACGAGCTCACCGCCGCCCGGCGCGGCCCGGTCGCGGGCTCCGGCCAGGACCGCAGCTCGGTGTTCACGTAGAACGGGCCGCCGTCCAGCCGGATCTCCGGGTTGATCTCGTCGAAGTGCAGCGTCGGCGGCAGCTGCTCGTGCTCCAACGCGAGCAGCACCTTGAGCACCCCGGCGACCCCGGCGGCGAACTGGGTGTGGCCCACGTTCGTCTTGATCGACCCCAGCGCGGTCCCGGCCGCGGGCGCATCGCCGAAAACGGCGCGCAGCGCGGCGAACTCGATCGGGTCGCCGAGCGGGGTGCCGGTGCCGTGCGCCTCGACGAGCTGCACGCTCGCCGGGTCGATGCCGGTGCGCTCGTACACGCGGCGCAGCAACCGTTCCTGCGATCCGGCGCTGGGCGCGGTCAGCCCGTTGGTGGTGCCGTCCTGGTTCACCCCGGAGCCGCGGATCACGCCGCGCACGTGGTCGCCGTCGCGCAGCGCGTCGGACAGCCGCTTGAGCACCACCACCCCGGCGCCCTCACCGGGCACGAAACCGTCGGCGCGGGAGTCGAAGGTGTGGCAGCGCCCGCGGGTGGAGAGCATGTTCGCCCGCACCGCGGACCGGTAGAAGATCGGCGTGGACTGGACGAACACGCCCCCGGCCAGCGCCATCGAGGTGTTCCGCTGCCGCAGGTCCTGGCAGGCCTGGTGGATGGCCACCAGCGAGCTGGAGCAGGCCGTGTCCACCGAGATCGCCGGTCCCTGCAGGTCCAGGAAGTAGGAGATGCGGGAGGCGATGACCGAGGAGATGTTGCCCCACAGCGCCTGCGGCGGCGCGTCGTCGCCGAGCAGCTGCTGGTAGTCGCTGGGCGGCCCGCCGACGTAGACGCCGCAGCCGCTGCCGTCGAGCCGTTCCCCGGCGTGGCCGGCGTCTTCGAGGGCGTGCCAGCACTCCTCCAGGAAGAGGCGCTGCTGCGGGTCGGTGCAGGCGGCCTCCTTGCCGGACATGCGGAAGAACCAGGCGTCGAACCGGTCGATGTCCTCGACGAAGCTGCCCTGCTGCCGCGCCCCGTCGGGGCCGAGTTCGGCGGTGAGGTCCCAGCGGGTGACGTCGCCGACGAGGTCGTCGCCCGCGGCGAGGTGGCCCCACAAGACCTCGGCGTCCGGGGACCGGGCGAAGCGGGCGGCGAGGCCGATCACGGCGATCGGTTCGTCCTGCTGGGGATTCGCCGCGGAGTCCGATGTGGACCCCGCGGGGCGCGGACCATCAGTCGTCCCGTTCTCGACGACACCGCCCGCGCCGTGGCCGTTCGGGCTCGTTCCGCTCGGTGCGGAACCGTTCGTGCCGTGGCCGTTCGAGTACGTCCCGTTCCCCGCGAAGCCGCCGGTCCCGTGGCCGTTCGAGTACGTCCCGTTCCCCGCGGAACCGCCGGTCCCGTGGCCGTTCGAGCTCGACCCGTTCCCCGCGGAACCGTTCGTGCGGCCGGCGACCTCGGACTCGGCGGCCGTCGCACCGGCCGACACGTCGAACCCGTTGGCGGGCAACGAGTTCAGCGCGTGCTCCTCGCGTTCGGCGAGCGAGCCGCGCAGGACGGCGGCGTGCGCGTCCAGCAGGTGCGCCACCAGCCGTTCCAGCGAACTGTGCTCGAACAGCGCCGTGCTCGGCAGGTCCACGCCGAGCGCCGCGTTGACCGCCCGCACCAGCTTCACGCTGAGGATCGAGTCCACGCCGAAGTCGGAGAAGGACGCCTGCGGGTCGATCTCGTCGGGTTCCATCATGAGCACCCGGGACAGCTCGCCGAGCACCCGCTCGCCGACCAGGTAGCGCAGCGACGCCTCGTCCAGCGCGGGCCGGGCGGTCGCCGGAGTCGGCGCCGCGGCGGCGGCTCCGCGGCTCGCCCGCTTCGGCGGCTCGCCCGACACCCAGTAGCTCTTGCGCTGGAACGGGTAGGCGGGCAGCGGCGTGCGCCGCACGTCCAGCCCGGCGAACAGCGGCGCGAAGTCCACCGCCGCACCGGACAGGTACCGGTCCCCCACCGCCTCGTGCCCGGGATCGCCCGCGACGGGCGCGCCGTCCAGCCACGCGGCCAGCTGCCGCAGCAACGATTCCCGGCCGGCGGCGACGAACGCGACCCGGTGCGCGAAGTGGTCGCGGCCCTGCGCGAGGGTGCGGGCCACGTCGCCGAGCACCGCCTCCGGCGCGAGCTCCAGGTGCGCCCGCAGGTCCGCGACGCGCTGCCGCAGCGGGGCCTGCTGCGGGGCGGAGAGCACGAACAGGTGGGTGCCGCCCGCATCACCGCGCGTCGGGGCCGGGACGTCCTCGACGACCAGGTGCCCGTTGGTGCCGCTGAACCCGAACCCGCTGAGCCCGGCGGTGCGGCGCCCGCGGGAGTTCGGGAGCCACGGCCGCAGCTCGGTGTTCACCCGGAACGGTCCGCCGTCCAGCCGGATCGACGGGTTCAGCTCGTGGAAGTGCAGCGAGGCCGGGATCTGCCGGTGCCGCAGCGACAGCACCAGCTTGAGCAGCCCGGCGACGCCGGCGGCCGAGGTGGTGTGCCCGAGGTTCGTCTTGATCGAGCCGAGCGCGATCGGGCCGGGCGCCCCGGCGAACGCGGCGGACAGCGCCTGGCACTCCAGCGGATCGCCGAGCTGGGTGCCGGTGCCGTGCGCTTCGATGACGCCGATCTCCGCCGGGTCGATGCCGAAGTCCTCGTGCACCTGCCGGATCAGGCGTTCCTGGGACAGCGCGCTGGGCGCGGTGATCCCGTTGGTGGCGCCGTCCTGGTTGACCGCCGAGCCGCGGATCACGGCGTGCACGTGGTCGCCGTCGGCGAGCGCGTCGGACAACCGGCGCAGCACCACCACGCCCACGCCCTCACCGGGCACGAACCCGTCGGCGGCGGCGTCGAAGGTGTGGCACCGCCCGGTCGGCGACAGCATGCCGCCGCGCCCGGCGGCGAGCTGGGTGCCGGGGGTGGTGGTGACGCTGACCCCGCCGGCGAGGGCGAGCTCCGTCTCCCCCGCCCACAGGCTCTGGCAGGCCAGGTGCACCGCGACCAGCGAGCTGGAGCAGGCGGTGTCCACCGCGATCGCCGGGCCGTGCAGGTTCAGGTGGTAGGCGACGCGGCCCGGCACCACCGACGGCGCGTTGCCCCACGCCGCCTGCGCGGGCGGGGCCTCGTCGAACCGGTCGGCGTAGTCGCCGCCGGTGCAGCCGACGTACACGCCGCAGCGGCGGCCGCTGAGCTCGGCGCTCGCGTGCCCGGCGTTCTCCAGCGCCGCCCACGCCTGCTCCAGCAGCAGCCGCTGCTGCGGATCGGTGTAGGTGGCCTCGATGCCGGTGAGGTTGAAGAAGTTCGCGTCGAACTCGTCGATGCCGTCCAGGAAGCTGCCCGCCCGGCAGTCCAGGTCGTCCACATCGGACAGGTCCCAGCGCTCGATCGGGCCGACCAGGTCGTCACCGGCGGCGAGGTGCCGCCACAGCGCGTCCACATCGGGAGATCCGGCGAACCGGCCGCTGATGCCGACGATGGCGATGGGTTCCCGGGTGCCGCGGGATTGCGCCGCGGGTGCGGCGGTGCTCGGGTCCGGTGCGCCCGCCGAGGTTCGTCCGGCCGCGACGGCGGATTCCGCTGCCCGGTCGGTCGATTCGCCGGCCGGAACAGTGGATTGCCCCGACGGGAAGGAGGATTCCGCTGCCGAGAAGGAGGATTCACCGACCAGAACGGAAGATTCCCTTACCTGGGCGCCATTTTCCGCCGCCCGAGCGGCCGGTTCCGGCACGGCGGGCAGCTCCGGCGCGTGCTCGGCGGCGATGTGCGCGGCGAGCTGCGCGACGCTGCGGTAGTCGAAGATGACCGTGGTCAGCAGATCCACGCCCAGTTCCTCGTTGAGCCGCTGCACGAACTTGGCGCCGACGATGGAGTCCAGCCCGTAGTCGGCGAACGCCTGCTCCAGGCCGATCCGCTCGGCGGGCATCCGCAGCGCCTCAGCGAGCGCGGCCAGCACCACGTCGCCGACCGTCGTGGTCGCCCGCTCCACGACCGGTGCGGCCTGCGCGGCCTGCGCGGCGACCGGCGCGAGCTCGGTCACCTGCGGTTCTCCCCTCGGCGCACGGGCGAGCCCGTCGCTGTGCGCGACGACGATCTGCTGGCCCAGCGCCAGCGCGTCCGCCGCCGGGTGCGCCAGCCCGGTGAAGCCCTCCTGGTGCAGCACCCGCCGCCAGCTCTCCGGCGACAGCGCGGGGCTGCCGGGCGCGCGAAGCTCGGGGTCGTCGTAGAGCCACCAGCCGTCCAGCAGCCCGAACGTGAGGTGGTTGACCAGGTAGAACCCGCTGATCTCGTTGAGCGCCAGCAGCCCGCCGCCGCGCAGCAGCGCCTTCGCGTTCCGCAGCGCGGGCCGGATGTTCTCCGTCGCGTGCAGCACGTTCGCCGCGATGACCACGTCGTAGGCACCGGCGTCCAGCCCCTGTTCCTGCGGCGGGATGGCCGCGTCGAACAGCCGGTAGCCGAGGAAGTCCCGGCCGGGCCCGAAGGTGTCCTGCGCGTTGTGCAGGAACGCCTGCGAGAGGTCGGTGTAGCAGTACTCGGCGAGCCGGATGCCGCTCCGCTCCACCGCGTCCAGCACCGGTCCGGTGGTGCCGCCGGTGCCCGCGCCGACCTCCAGCACCCGCAGCGGGGCGGCCGGGTCGGCGGCCCGCCTGGCGCGCAGGTGCGCCACGACCTGCTCGGCGAGGACCGCGTTGAAGTGCTCGGCGACCCGGTTGTCCCGGTACACCCCGGCGACCAGGTCGAACGAGCCCTGCGGGAACAGCACGTCGGTGGCGGTGGTGCGGCCGCGCAGCACGTCGCCCAGCGCGGGCAGGGTGCGCTCCAGCAGCCGCAGCGGGGCCCGCAGGTCCGCGTTCAGCTCGGCCCACCGCGGCGCTTCCCGCTGCCAGTCGGCGCGGGCCGCGGCCGCGTCCTCGGTGCCCGGGGCCCAGTTCCCGGCTGCGTCGATCAGCCCGTGCTCGGTGAGGGTGCGCAGCGTCGCGGTCAGCCAGCCGTCGAAGCGGGCGTCCACCCCGCGGGCGTGCTGCTGCGCCAGGTCCTCGGCCGGGTCCAGCCCGGCCGCGCGCAGTTCGGCGGCGACGCAGCGGCTCAGCGCCGCGTCGATCTCGCCCGGCACCGGTCCGGCGTGGTGCTCGGCGAGCGCGGCGGGCAGCGCCACCGGCGCGGCCTCGACGGCTCGGGTCGGCGAGGCGGGATGCTGCTGCAGGAGTTCCCCGGTCAGCGCGCCCTCGACCGGCAGCGGCCTGCCGAGGCGCATGAACCCGATCTGGTCCAGCGGCCCGGCCAGCAGCCGCTCGATGGCCCCCATCGCGGTGGCCGCGTCGATCGGCGCCAGCCCCATCGCGGTCACGTCGCGCAGCAGCTCATCCGGCACGTTGCCCCAGTAGCCCCAGTTCACCACCTTCACCGGGAACCCGAGGGCCTTGCGCAGCTCGGCGGCGCGGGCGTCCTCGAACGCGCAGGCCGCCGAGTAGTGCGCCTGGTTCGCGTTGCGGATGAAGCTCACCAGCGAGGAGATCAGCAGCAGGAAATCCAGCCGGTGACCCGCGAACACGTCCGCGAAGTGCACGCACGGGTCGACCTTCGCGCCGAGCGTCGCGTCCAGTTCGGACTCGGTCATCTCGGCCAGCGGCGTGTGGCTGAACACCATCGCCAGGTGCACCACGCCGTCGATGCGGCCGTGGCGGCGCAGCACCTCGTCCCGCATCCCGGCCAGCGCGGCCGGATCGGCGGCGTCCGCGGACAGGTACTCGGGGGCGCGGCCACCGGCGGCGACCTGCGCGGCCTTCGCCCGGATCGAGTCGTCCTCGGCGCGGCGTCCGACCCACACGACGCGGGCGTCGTGGGCGCGCAGCAGGTACTCGGTGAGCACGACCCCGAGGTCGCCGGCGCCCCCGATGAGCACGTACACGCCGCCCCGGCGCAGCACCGGCTCCGCCGGTGCCGGGACGTCCGCCACCGGCAGCAGCTGCCTGCGCAGGTACTGGCCGCCGCGGCGGGCGAACGGGTGCGCCCGCCGGTCCGCGGGCAGCGCGAACACCTCGGCCGGGACGAACGGTTCGCCGTCGGCGAGGTCCACGGCGCGCAGCCGCCAGTGCGGCTGCTCCTTCGCCAGCCCGCCGAGCAGCCCGTGCAGCCCGGCCTGCGCCGGATCGGCCGTGCCGGTGCCCTCCGGGTCGAAGGCGTCGCGGGTGAGCAGGGTGAGCCCGAGCGGCTCGTCGTCCAGGCCGAGCGCGGTGATCGCGCGCAGCACCCGGAACAGCCGCCGGGTCGCGGTGCGCTGCTCGGCGATCTGCCCGGCCGCGTCCGCCGCGATCCGCGTCGGGAACCGCATGATCACGTGGTCGACGGGGGTGGTGATCCGGTCCGCGTCGTCGGCGCCGAGCTCCACCAGGTGCGGGTGCCGCTCGCGCAGCGCGGCGAGCTCGGCGGGCTCCAGGCCGATGGCGACCAGCCGCGCGTCCCGGGCGGGGAACGGCTTGCCGCGCAGCAGCCGCGCCGGTTCCCACACGGGGTGCAGGGTGAGGTCGCCCGCGGGGATCTCGTGGGGTTTCGCGGTCGGAGTGGTGGAGTTCGGGGTGGCGGGGGTCGAGGTGGCCGAGCTCGAGG
>NZ_JAIUKB010000158.1:0-26746 GCF_020176785.1 Saccharopolyspora sp. 6V
CGCGGGCGGGGGGGGGGGCGGGGGGGGCGGGGCCCCGGGGGGGGGGCCGCGGGCGGGGGGGGGGCCCCCCCCCCCCGGGGCCGGGTTCCCGGATCACCGGTCCGCGCCGCGCCGCCGCGCGTAGCTCATCGGCGTGGTCCCGGTCCAGCGCTTGAAGGCGTGGATGAAGCTGGCCGCCTCCGCGTAGCCGAGGCGGATCGCGATGTCGTCCACCGACAGCGCCCCGTCGCGCAGCATCCCCTCGGCCAGCGCGGCGCGGACCTCGTCGCGCACCGACTGGAAGCTGGTGCCCTCCGCGTTGAGCTTGCGGTGCAGGGTGCGCGCGGTGGTGTGCAGCTTGCGCGCCACGTCCTCCATGCCCAGCCGCACCCCGTCGGGGCCGAGCATCTGGTCCCGCACCTGCTTGGCGAACCCGGTGCGCTCCCGGCGGCCCGCGAGCAGGTCGCGGCACTGCGCCTCGCACATCGCCAGGGTCTGCTCGTTGGCCTGCGGCAGCGGGCGTCCCAGGAACGCCGGGTCGAGCACGATCACGTCATGCGGCTGGCCGAACTTCGGCACCACGCCGAAGAATTCGCCCAGCTCCGCGGTGTTCGGCTGCTCCGGCAGGCTCAACTCGATGCGCTGCACCGGGATCGGGGCGGGCAGCAGCTCCACCATGATGGTGTGGATCGCGGACAGGTCGCGCGCGATGAGGAAGTTCCGCACGTCCGCCGGGATCGCCGCCGCGTCCAGCTCGACGTGCAGCTCGTCACCGGCGAAGCGGACCCGCGGGATGCAGAACGCGAAGCTCAGCTCCAGGTACCGCAGTGCCACCGCCATGCCGTCCTGCACGGTGGGACTGCTGATGAACGCGAAGCCGAGGATGCCGTAGGCGGTGAGGTGGTACTGCAATCCGGCGCGCATGCCGAGGTCCGGCACGTCCGGCAGCGCGCGCACCAGGTTCCGCACGATCCGCAGCTCTTGGTGGGCGTCGACGGACAGGTCCGGATCCTCCAGTTCCGGTTCGGTGAGCCCGGTTCCGGCGAGCACCACGTCCGCGGGCACGGAGTGCTCGCCGGCGAACCTGGTGAGCAGCAGGGCGCTGATCGAGCTCCGGGGGAAGTCCCAGTCCTGCACGACCGGGTCGGGAACGGCCGCCGCGGGGGACGGGCCGGTGTTGTGATCTACGTCGCGACGATGCGGCATGTCCGGAAGTATCAATCACGTGACCGCGGAGGTCATAGCCCCCACCCCGTTCCGGCCTAACGTGATCGTGACGGACGACACTCCTACGCCAGGTGGAGGAAGAGCATGACCGCGACCGAGGTCGAAGCCGAACGAGCGGAGATCGAGGCGGCCATCGCCGGACGCACGGTCCCCGGACTGCTCGCGGACATCGCGCGGACCAGCCCGGACGCGCTCGCGTTCGCCACCGCCGAGCAGAGCTGGACCTGGTCCCAGGTGCACGGGCGGGCGTTGAGCATCGCCGCCGCGCTGCGTTCCCTCGGCGTGCTACCCGGTGATGTGGTGGGGCTGATGGCGAGCAACCGGCCGGAGCACATCCTGGCCGACCTGGGCGCGGCGACGCTCGGCGCGACCACCACCACGCTGTACGCGACGCTGGCGCCCGAGCAGATCCGGCACGTCGTGGTGGACTCCGGCGCGAAGGTCGCCGTCGTCGAAGGCGAGGACGCGTGGCGCCGCTGGTTGCCCGTGCTGGGGGAGCCGACCGAACTCGGCGTGGTCATCACCCTCGGCGAGGTAGGCGACGCGCGGCCGCACGGATTCGCCGGCCGGATCATGAGCTGGGACGAGCTGCTGGAACTGGGGGAGTCCATCGACGACGGCGAATTCCTGCCCGCCGACCCGGACGCGCAGGAGGAACGGGGGCCCGACCCGCACGACATCGCGGTGCTGATCTACACCTCCGGCACCACCGGCCCGTCCAAGGGCGTGGAGCTCAGCCACCGCGCGCTGCTCTACGAGGTGGAGGCGCTGGTGCGGGCCGCCGGGCTGCCCGAGCAGGTGGTGAGCCTGTCGTACCTGCCGCTGGCGCACATCGCCGAACGGGTGCTGTCGGTGTACCTGCCGCTGCGCTGCGGCGGGGAGACGCACTTCTGCCCCGAGATCAAGCAGTTGCCGCAACGGCTCGCGCAGGTGCGCCCGACGATCCTGTTCGGCGTCCCGCAGGTGTGGGACCGGTTGCGCACCGGCATCGAGAACCGGCTCGCCGAGCAGGACGGGGTGCGCGGCAAGCTCGGCGGCTGGGCGTTGCGCGCGGCGCTGACCGGTGCCGAACCGGACTCCACCGCCGCGGAGAAGCTGCTGGCGCGGCTGGCGCACCGCGCGGTGCTGCACCGCATCCCGGTGGCGCTGGGGCTGGACCGGTGCGCGGTGCGCGCGGTCGGTGCGGCCCCACTGCCGCCGGGCCTGGAGCGGTTCTTCGCCGGGCTCGGCATGGGGCTCACCGGGGTGTACGGCCTGTCCGAGACCTGCGGGGCCGCGGTGATGCACCACGCGGGTTCGCCGCGCAGGCCCGGCACCGTCGGCACCCCGATGCCCGGGGTGGAACTGCGGCTGACCCGCGAAGGGGAGGTGCTGGTGCGCGGCCCGCTGTGCACCTCCGGGTACCGCAACCTGCCCGAGGAGGATCGCGAACTGTTCACCATGGACGGTTTCCTGCGCACCGGTGACCTCGGCTCGCTGGACCCGGACGGGACGTTGCGGATCACCGGGCGGCAGAAGGAGATCATCATCACCGCCGGGGGCAAGAACATCAGCCCGGTGGTGGTGGAGTCGCTGCTGGTGGAGCACCCGCTGATCGAGCAGGCCCTGGTGCACGGCGACGGCAGGCCGTACCTGGTGGCGCTGCTGGCGCCGGACGTCGAGGCGCTGCGCGAGTGGGCCGTGGCGAACGAGCTGCCCGGCAACGCCCCGCGCGCGGAACTGCTGGGGGATCCGAAGCTGCGCGCGGAGATCGACGCCGCGGTCGCGGTGGCGAACACCCGGCTCGCGCGGATCGAGCAGGTCCGCGGCTGGGAGTTCGCGCCGACCGAGTGGACCGAGGACGGCGGCGAGCTCACCCCGACCCGCAAACTCCGCCGCGCGGTGGTGGTCAAGCACAACCAGGAGCACCTGGACGCCCTCTACCAGGGCTGACCGCGATTCCCGCGCGGGCACCGCCCCGCAGGGCCGGCACCGCGGCGCCCGCAGCGAGCCGGGCCCGCCTATGTTGGTCGGCATGACGTGGCTGGGCACGACTTCGCACTGGGGCGCCTACCTGGCGCGCCGCCGCGCGGACGGCGAGCTGGAAGTGGCGCCGCACCCCGCCGACCCGGCCCCGTCCGCGCTGCTCGGCAACGTCCCCGGCACCGCCCGGCACGAGACGCGGATCGCGCGGCCCGCGGTCCGGCGCGGCTGGCTGGAGCACGGGCCCGGCCCGTCGAGCGGGCGCGGCCGGGAGGAGTTCGTCGAGGTCGGCTGGGACACCGCGCTCGACCTGGTCGCCGCCGAACTCCGCCGCGTCCGCGAGCGGCACGGCGACCGGGCCGTGTTCGGCGGCTCCTACGGCTGGGCGAGCGCGGGCCGGTTCCACCACGCGCAGAGCCAGCTGCACCGGTTCCTCAACGCGACCGGCGGCTACACGTCCTCGCGGGGGACCTACAGCTTCGGCACCTCCGCGGTGCTGCTGCCGCATCTGGTGGGGGACGCGGATCCGCTGCTGCGCGGCGCCGACGGGTGGGACGTGATCCGGCGGCGCACCGACCTGGTGGTGGCGTTCGGCGGGCTGGCGCCGAAGAACGCCTCCGTCACCCCGGGCGGGGTGACCCGGCACGTCGGCTCGGCGGTGCTCGCCGACTGGGACGGGCCCGAACTGGCCGTGATCTCGCCGCTGGCCACCGACGTGCCGCCGGGCCGGCGCACCGAGTGGATCCGGGTGCGTCCGGCGACCGACGTGGCGCTGATGCTGGGGCTCGCGCACACGCTGCTCGTCGAGGGCCTGCACGACGCGGAGTTCCTGGACCGCTGCACCACCGGCTTCGACGAGTTCGCCCGCTACCTGCGCGGCGGCCCGGGACCGGAACGCGACGCGGACTGGGCGAGCGCGCTGTGCGGGATGCCCGCCGCGGACATCCGCGCCCTCGCCCGCCGGATGGCGGCCGGGCGCACCCTGGTCTCGGTGAGCTGGTCGTTGCAGCGCAGCGAGCACGGTGAACAGCCGGTGTGGGCGGGGCTGGTGCTGGCGGCGATGCTCGGCGGCATCGGCCTGCCCGGCGGCGGGTTCGGGCACGGCTACGGTTCCATCGGCGATGTCGGCGACACCGGCCCGCTGCTGCCGCTGCCCACGCTGCCGCAGGGCACCAATCCGGTGCCGGAGTTCATCCCGGTCGCCCGCATCGCCGACCTGCTGCTGCACCCCGGCGACGAGTTCGACTACGACGGCGGCCGGTACCGCTACCCGGACGTGCGGGCCGTGTACTGGGCCGGGGGCAACCCGTTCCACCACCACCAGGACCTCAACCGGCTGCGCCGCGCCTTCGCCCGGCCGGACACGGTGGTCGTGCACGAGCCGCACTGGACGGCCACCGCCCGGCACGCCGACGTGGTGCTGCCGGTCACCACGACCCTCGAACGGGAGGACATCGGCGCGGGGCGGCGGGACACGCACCTGATCGCGATGCGCCGGGTGCTGGAGCCGTTCCGGGAGGCGCGCGACGACCACGCGGTGTTCGCCGAGCTCGCCGCCCGCCTCGGCGTCCGCGCCGAGTTCACCGCCGGCCGCGGGACGCGGGAGTGGCTGGTGCACCTCTACGAGCGGTGGCGCGAGCGGCTGGCCGCGGACGGCCACCGGGTACCGCCGTTCGCGGAGTTCTGGGACGCGGGGGAGCTCGAACTGCCCGTGCCGCCGCGCACCACCCCGCTCGCCGAGTTCCGCGCCGATCCGGCAGGCAGCCCGCTGCCCACCCCGAGCGGGCGCATCGAGCTGTGCCCCGCGTCCATCGCGGCGGCCGGGCTGCCCGGCCACCCGGTGTGGCTCGAACCGTCCGACGGTCTCGCCGACGACCGGTTCCCGCTGCGGCTGATCGCGCACCAGCCGCGGAACCGGCTGCACGGCCAGGGCGATGTCGGCGCGGTCAGCCGCGCCGCGAAGATCGAGGGGCGGGAACCGGTGCGGCTGCACCCGGACGACGCGGCGGCCCGCGGCATCACCACGGGCGTGGTGGTCCGGGTGTTCAACGAGCGCGGTGCCTGCCTCGCCGGGGCGCTGATCAGCGACGAGGTGTCCCCCGGGGTCGCGGTGCTCGCCACCGGCGCCTGGTACGACCCGGTGGACGATCCGGCGCAGCCCGGCGGATCGTGGTGCGTGCACGGCAACCCGAACGTGCTCACCGCGGATCGCCCGACCTCGCCGCTGTCGCAGGGCTGCTCCGGGCAGCAGACCCGGGTGCAGGTCGAGCGCTGGACGGCCGAACCGCCGCGGCTGAGCTGCCACCGCCCGCCGCGGCTGGTACCGGGACCTCGCTGAGCGCCGCGCCGCGCCAGGTCCCGGGAACCCGCACCGCGTCCCGGATCCGGTGCGTCGAGCACAATCCGCGCCGCCGGTCGAGCTCGTCGAACCGCGCGACCGGGAATGCGATTAGCGGCGCGGAACTCGATGACGAACTCATCCGAATCCGGATTTCCGCTGGAACAACCCGATCGAGCGACACCGGTGGAACCGCCGGATTCTCCGCGCCGCGGGATCACCGGCCACCACCGCAGGTACCGGCCCGCTGACCGTCTGAACTGGACGTTCGGCCTCCCTTCGATAACCGAAGGATCACAGAACACTGAGAGGAACCTGAGTTCCGCCGCTCATTCCCTCAGCCGTGTCGTTAACCGGTGTGGCGACCCCAACACGGACGTTGATGCTGCGTCGTCGTGATGACCACGACCGCTATTCTCCGGGGCGTGCTCAATGCGGAGAAAGACGACACCGATCACGCGGAGGCGGAATCCGCGCCGTCCGCGGAACCGGCTCGGCCGCGCCCCGATCGGCGCCTCCGACGGCTGAAGCTGCTCGCGACGGTGCTCGGCGTGCTCGGCACGGTGCTGTCCCTCTCCGTCCCGTTCCTGCCGGTGCACCACGACATCACCACGCTGCGCTGGCCCACCGCCAGCGGCACCACCTCGGTCGCCGCTCCGCTGACCACCTTCGCGCCGGTGTGGCTGGACGCCGACATCCCCTGCGTCGCCGCCCGCAGCCTCGACGCGCGCACCGACGGTCCGGCGAACCTGCTGAGCACCAACCCGCCGAACTCCGACAACGGCAGGCTCACCGGGATGAGCCTGACCGTCGACCAGGGGCGGATCACCCTGCTGTCGAAGGGGCGGCAGGTCAACACGATGGCCATCCCCGACGGGGACTGCACGCTCGCGCTGCACAACGACGCCATCGGGTTCAAGGCCGGGTTCGGCGAGGACCGCTGGCTCACCAACATCGCCGGTGACCACCGGCCGCAGGTCACCGGCATCTACTCCGACCTCAACGCCCGCGCCGACGACGTCGCCGGACTGCGCTTCGAAGCCCGCGTGGACAACCGCTTCGAGAGCTCGCCGACCGCGCTGAAGATCGTCGTGAGCGCGCTGGCGATCCTGTCGTTCATCGGCGCCGTGCTCTGCCTGCGACGGCTGGACGCCCGCGCCGGGCGCCGCCCCCCGCGCTGGGTGCAGCCCGGGTGGTGGAAGCCGACCGCGCGGGACGTGGCGGTGCTCGGCTCGCTCGGCATCTGGTGGCTGATCGGGGCGATGAGCTCCGACGACGGCTACACCATGGCCATCGCGCGGGCGCGCGAATCCGCCGGGTACGTCAGCAACTACTACCGCTGGTTCGCCAACCCCGAAGCGCCGTGGGGCTGGTTCTACGAGGTCTACGCGCTGTGGGTGCAGGTCTCCACCGCGATCCCGTGGGTGCGGCTGCCCGCGCTGCTGATGGGCTGCGCGAGCTGGCTGCTGATCAGCCGCGAGGTGCTGCCGCGGCTCGGCCAGCAGGTGCGGCGCAGCAACGCCGCCGGGTGGGCCGCCGCCGCGGTGTTCCTCGCGTTCTGGCTGCCCTACAACAACGGGCTGCGCTCCGAGCCGGTCATCGTGGTGTTCTCGCTGCTCGCGCTGTGCGCCGTGGAGCGCGCCATCGCGACCAGCAGGCTGCTGCCCGCCGCGCTCGGCCTGGTGCTGGCCGCGCTCGCCGTCGGCGCCGGACCGCACGGCATCGTCGCGGTGCTGCCGTTCATCGCCGGCCTCAAACCGCTGATCAAGCTGGTGTGGCGGCGCGCGCGGGAGTTCGGCTGGCTGCCGGTGCTGGCCCCGATCTCCGCGTCCGGCTTCGTGATCCTGACCTGGCTGATCTGGGACCAGACCTGGCAGTCGATCATGGACGCGACCGAGCTGAAGATCGACCTGGGGCCCAGCGAGAAGTGGTACCAGGAGCTCAACCGCTACAACATGCTGTTCAGCCAGATCCCGGACGGTTCGCTCACGCGGCGGTTCCCGGTGTTGCTGGTGATGCTGTGCCTGGCGACCTGCGCGGTCGTGCTGCTGCGGCGCAACCGGATCCGCGGTGCCGCGCTCGGGCCGAGCAGGCGGCTGCTGGCGGTCGCGGCCATGTCGTTCGTGGCCCTGGCGCTCACCCAGACCAAGCACACCCACCACTTCGGGATCTTCGCCGCCGTCGGCGGGGCCGTCGCCGCGCTCACCGCGCTCGCCACCAGCACCACCGTGCTGCGCTCCCGGCGGAACCGGGCCGCGTTCTTCTCCGGGCTGATGGTGATCTCCGCGTTCTCCGCGACCGGGCCGAACGCCTGGTGGTACGTCTCCGGCTGGGGCGTGCCCTGGTACGACATGCCGCCCGCGGTCGACGGGCGCAACGCCAGCACCATCCTGCTGTCCGTCGCCGCCATCGCCGCCGTCGTCGCGCTCGTGGAGCACGTGCGCGGCGACCGCAGCCTCGCCCCGGAGAACGGGGTGGAGCACCGCAGCCGGGCGCTGCGGCTCGGCACGGCGCCGCTGTCGCTGATCTGCGCGCTGCTCATCCTCGGCGAGCTCGCCGCGTTCGGGAAGGCGATCCAGGAGCGCGAAGGTGGCTACAGCATGGGCGCCGACAACATCAAGCAGCTCACCCCCGGCGGCAGCTGCGGGCTCTCCGATTACGTGTACGTGGAGACCAACCCGCAGGCCGGGATGCTCAAGGTCTCCCGGGACCAGCCGACGAACCCGGCGCCCGCGTTCTCCCCGGACGTGCCGGTGCCGTCGAAGCGGCTCGAAGGGGAGGAGACCCCGGAGGAGTACCTCGGGGCGAAGCTCACCGGGTTCACCCGGGACGGCACCCCCGCCGCGCAGGGCGGGACCGCCGCCGACGAGTGGCGGCCGCCGTACCAGTTCGGCGGGGACAACGCCCCCGTCTGGGGCAGCTACACGCCGAAGGGCACCGGCGAGCTGCGCACCCAGTGGTACGACGTGCCGGAGCGCGCGGCGACCGGCGAGGTGCCGATCGTGCTCGCCATGGCCGGGATCGAAGGCGGCGCGAACTCGCTGGCCGTCGAGTTCGGCAAGGACACCCCGCAGGGCTTCCAGATCACCGCCCGGCGCTACCTGCTGCAGGCGGGTGGCCCGGCCTGGCGGGACCACCGGCTCGTCGTGGACGGTGATGCCCAGGGCACCACGAAGATGCGCGTCGTCGCCGTCGACCAGTCGGTGTCCCCGCGCGGCTGGCAGGCGGTCAGCGCCCCGCGCGCCCCGCAGCTGACGAACATGACCGACGTGGTCGGCGACAGCCCCGCCTACGTGGAGTGGCCCGCCACCCTGGTGCACCCGTGCCTGCAGATCTCCGGGCTGCACCACGGCATCGCCGAGATGCCGCGGTTCCGGGTCGCGGGTGGGGAGACCGTGCGGGCCACCGGCCAGGGCTGGTCCTCGCCGGACGCGGGCGGGCCGTTCGGCTGGCTCAACGTGGCCGCCAGCATGCGGGAACTGCCGACGTACCTGAAGAACGACCTCTACCGGGACTGGGGTTCGCTGTACGCGGTGGACCCGTACGAGCCGGGCGCGCTGCCCGCGGAATCCGCGATGCAGGTGCACGAGGAGACGCACTGGGGCGACTGGACCCCGGGACTCCTGCCGCGCACGGTGTCGCTGCCCGGGGACGTGCCGAGCTCGGACGACCGCAACGACATCCGGCCGCTCGACTCGGGTGACGACGACGAGTAGGGCTCGGGCACGGCGAACGGCCCACCACCCCGGGTATCGGGGAGGTGGGCCGTCGTCGTTCTCGCCGCCGCGCCACCCGACGGGCGCGGCGCGGAGATCACTGCGCCGGGGGCTGCTGGGCCGGGGCCTGCGGCGGCGGGCCCTGCGCCGGGATCTGCTGCGGCGCGGCCTGCCGGGCGGCGAGCTTGGTGGAGATCGCCAGCACCAGCGCCTCGGTGCGGGCCGGGTCGTCCGCCCCGAACACCTCGGTCACCGACTCGCGGATCGCCGGACCCGCGACCTCCGAGACCACCGGGCGCAACGCCTCCGCCACCGCCTGCGGATCACCCGTGGCACCGGCGTTGATCATCGCCGGGAGCTGGTACACCACCCCGTTGGTGTCCCGGATCGCGTCCACCGCGGGCACCTGGATGTGCTCGGCGCCGGGGACCCGCGACGGTCGCGGGCCCAGCAGCGCGTTGAACATGTGCACCAGCAGCCCGATGGCGGTGTGGTTGCCCGCTTCGGTTCCCCACCCCACGATCTGGCCCTGCGGTCCGCGCGGACCGAACAGCTCGTGGTGGATCTCGTTGAGCTTCTGCGCCTGTTCAGGAGTCAAGTCGTCCTCCGGGTTAGCTGAGCTGAGCAGCCCCGCGAGCTCTTCGCGGGTGCCGCGGAACGCGTTCGCGTCGACGGGCCGGTGCCCGGCGACGGTGGCGGAACTGGTGAACTGCAGCACCGCGACGCCGAGGCCGCCGTAGCCGCCCCACTGCGCGTCGTAGAAGTCCCGGTACCGCTCGTAGATCTCGCTGGCGTAGCCGCCCTCGTTGCTGGCGTAGCGCGAGTACCACAGCGGTGGTAGCCCGGCCAGCGACGGCGACCCGATCTGCTCCCAGTACCAGCGCGGCAGGTACAGCAGCGGCGACCGGTACCCGGCGGCCAGCAACCGGCCGATGATGTCGCGCGTCAGGTCGGCGCCGCCCCCGCCGTCCTCCACGTCCAGGATCACCGGGACGTCGGCGGGCACCGTGTTGATGATGTGCCCGGCCTGGGAAGCGGCGCTCGAGTCGGCGCGCTGGTAGTGGTAGGCGGCGGTGAGCAGCCCGGCGGCCCGCGCGTTGGCGAGGTTGGCGCCGAACCTGCTGTCGACGAAGGAACTCCCCTCGGTCGCTTTCAGGAAGGCGAAGTCGAACCCTTCGGCCCGCGTGCGGCCCAGGTCGAACGCGCCCTGGTGGTGGGAGATGTCGATGCCGTAGAGCACGGCCGGCCTCACCTCGCGTAGGTCGACGGCGGGTGGTGCGCGGAACTCGCCGTGGATGGTCGGGACGCTACTCACGGTAGCCGACCGGGAGCGCGGAAGTGGGTCATTGGGAAGAATCGGACCCCGAGGCCCGCTGTGCCACCGCGCGGCGCCGTTTCCTAGGGTTGGTCCGAGATCGGCTTCGAGCAGGGGAGATCGTGTGATGCAGACCGCCGTGGTGACCGGAGCCAGCAGCGGGATCGGCGCGGCGACCGCCCGCCGCCTGGCCGCCGACGGGTTCCACGTCGTGGTGGCCGCGCGCAGGCAGGACCGCCTGGCCGCGCTCGCCGAGGAGATCGGTGGCCGCGCGCTGCCGCTCGACGTCACCGACCGGGACTCGGTGGCCACCTTCGCCGCGGAGCTCGACGCCTGCGACGTGCTGCTCAACAACGCGGGCGGCGCCTGGGGATCCGACTCCGTCGAGGGCGGCGACCCCGCGGACTGGCAGCGCATGTACGAGGTCAACGTGCTCGGCACCCTGCACGTCACGCAGGCGCTGCTGCCGCTGCTGCGCGCCGGGGGTGGCGGCACCATCGTCAACCTCACCTCCACCGCCGCCTTCGTCAACTACGAGGGCGGGGCCGGGTACAGCGCCGCCAAGCACGGGCAGCACGCGCTCACCGAGACGCTGCGGCTGGAGCTCGCCGGGCAGCCGGTGCGGGTCATCGAGATCCAGCCCGGCATGGTGCACACCGACGAGTTCTCCCTCAACCGCTTCCGGGGCGACTCCGACAAGGCCGCCGCCGTGTACGCCGACGTGGACCGGCCGCTGACCGCCGAGGACGTCGCCGGGGTCATCGCGATGGCGGTGGCGCAGCCGCTGCACGTCAACATCGACCAGCTGGTGCTGCGGCCCCTCGCCCAAGCAGCCCAGCACAAGGTCCACCGAGGTCGGCTCTTCGAGGGGTGATCTTCCCGGCGTCACCTTGCATTGGTGGTGGGGTGGCGGAACCTCAGCGGGCCCCTCGCTGCGGGATCGTTTTCACAGGTGGCTCCGCCACATGAGAAAACGCTGTCCTCGCGAGGGGCCCACTGAGAACCCGCGGGTGGTCCGGCTGCGTACGTGGTCGCTGCTCAGCGGCTTCGCCGCTGACAGGACGGGCAAGACCTGGCGGTCAGGGCGTTGGGGAGTTCTGGGTGGCTAGGGCTGTGGCGAGTTCTGCGCAGCGGAGGCGGGCGGGGGAGAAGTCGTAGGGCATCTTGCCCATGGCTTCGAGCGCGCTCGTGGGGGTCGGGGTGCCGGTGGAGTCCTCGTCCTCGCCTTCGTCTGCCGGATGTTCGGCGTCCCAGGTGTCGAAGAGGGCGTCCTCGTCCTCGTCCAGGCCGGATTCCTCGATGGCGGCCTGCAGGGCGTTCTCGAAGGCGTGCCGCTCGGCGGCCACCCGGGCCACCCGCGGATCGTCGACGGCGACCCCGTCGTCCAACGCCTCCTCGGCGGCGTCGACGCGGTCGGAGGCCTCCCGCAGCGCGGGATCCGCGGCCAGCGCGAGGAAGCGGGTGGCCTGGACGGCAGCGCCGAGCGGGCCGAAGATCCGCTCGGTGACCAGCAGCGCGTCCAGGTCCTCCTGGCGAAGGGAGTCCTCGGGCAGGCCCGCCAGCCGTTCGGTGACGAAGTCGGAGAGCAGGCCCAGCCGGCTGCCTTCGGCGCGCATCCGCTGCACGGCGGCCCGTTGCCGCCGCAGCTCCGCCTCCTGCGCGGCGAGGGTCCCCGCCAGCTGCTCCAGGACGTCCGCGATCCCCTCCCCGCCGTCCGCACCGGCGGAGTCCTCCGCGCCCGTGGCGAAGGCGTCGCGGATGTCGTCCAGGGCGATCCCCGCGTCGGCCATCTTGCGGATCCACAGCAGGCGGATCATGTCCTCGTAGCCGTAGCGGCGGCGGTCGTCGCCGCCCCGCTCCGGCTCGGGCAGCAGGCCGATCTCGTGGTAGTGGCGGATCGCCCGCGGCGTGGTGCCGGCGAAGGCCGCCGCGTCGCCGATCTTGACCTGGCGGGGCGGGGTGAACGACGAATGCATGGTGCAGGGACCTTTCCGCGGGATTCGGGACGTGGTTCCACCGGACCACATGCCGCTGCGGCATGTGCAACCCCGCGCGCCGATGCCGGTGATCGCCGGGCCGTCCGTGGACGCTGCGGGCCGCAGGATCACGGCCGCGGATCGCCGCGACCGGGTTCGAGCCGCGAGTTCATCGCACCGCCGGCGCCCTCGGCGGCTTCGCCGCCGGGAGGATCAGCCGATCCGTTCCGCCGCGCCGAGGTAGCGGGCGAGGATGGTCCGGAGCGTGGGGAGTTCGGCCAGCGGGTCGAAGTCGCGGTCGATCCCGGCCCGGGAGAACAGCGCGTCGGTCAGGCCCAGCACCCAGTGCGCGGCCTGCGCGGGATCGACCTGGTCGTCGATCCGGCCCTGCTCCGCCGCCCGGGACAGCAGGGCCGCGATGCCCGCGCGCAGCTCGCGGTCGTTGCCCACGACCAGCTCGGCCAGCTCCGGGTCCCGCCCGGCCTGCGCGATCAGCTCCACCACCAGCCCCGCCGAGTCCGGATCGGCCAGCGGGCGCACCAGGTGGTCGACCAGCCCGAGCAGCCCCGCCCACGGGTCCGCGTCGGCCACGGCGAGCGCCAGCTGCTCGGCGTTGTCCCGGCCGTCCTGCTCGAAGATCGCCAGGAACACCGCGCGCTTGTTCGGGAAGTAGTGGAACAGGCTGCCGGAGCTGATCCCCGCCGCCGCGCAGATGTCCGCGGTCGTGGTGCGGTCGAAGCCCTTGCGCGCGAAGCAGCCGCCCGCCGCCTCGACGATGTTCCGGCGGCGGGCGGCGTAGCGGACCGGGTCGACGGTGCGCATCAGTCCTCGTCCCGCTGCGGACGCTTCCGCCAGTACTGCTGCTTCTTCTCGTCGCGCACCAGGTATCCGGCGCGGACCAGCGCGTCGCGCAACTTGTCGGTCTCGGCGTGGTGGCCCTTCTTCCGCGCGTGGGCGCGGGCCCGGAGCAGTGCGTCGGCGCGCGGGCCGACCTCCGGCGTGTCCGGGACCCACAGCTCGAACTCGCCCGCGTGCGGATCGGCGTCGAGCCACCGGTAGCCGTGCGCGCGGAACGCGGTGCGCAGCGCGCCCGCGGTGATGTCGGTGCGGGCCCTGGCCGGTTCGTCGCCCACCGCGTCCAGCAGCACCAGCGCGCCGTGGTCGAGCAGCGCCGCCGACACGCGCGAGCCGGGCACGGTGGAGACGTCGCGCAGCCCGCGGCGCAGCTCGATCTGCTCCGCGGACACCGAGACCCGGAGCCGGTCGCCGATCATCAGCGACAGGAACCCGAGTCCGGCGAGCACGCCGAGCCCGGCGACGCCCAGCGTGCCGTGCGGTTGCGGCAGCGAGGACACCAGCTCGAACACCCCCTGGAACGGCGCCCACGGCAGGCCGGCGATCCAGTCCGCCGCGAGCGCCAGCAGCCAGCCGAGCGCACCGCCCACCACCGGCAGGCCGATCGCGGATCCGTAGCGCAGCCACGCGGGCTCGACCGCGACCGCGGCCTTCCCGGGAACCGGGGGAGAGTGCGACGTCATGACCGGAATAGTAGAGCGAGCGCTCGGTTTAACTTCTGCGGGGCCTTCGAGTGGCGATCCCGGGGAGTTCCTTGTGCAATGGGCGCCATGACGACGTCGCGGTGGGTAACGACAGGGATGCTGCTCGTGTCCGTGCTGGGCATGGCGGGGGCGGCCGCGCCCGCGATCGCCGATCCCGGTGCCGAGCAGATCACCGTGACCGGCCGGGTGCAGGCGGGCGTGGAGCCGCGCTGCTTCCTGCTCCCCGGTCAAGGCCGTTCGCCGTACCTGCTGGTCGGCGGCGATCCGTCGGTGGTGAAACCCGGTGCGCACCTGGTGGTGCGCGGCCGGCCGGACCCCGGCGCGCCCACCACGTGCATGCAGGGGACCCCGCTGCACGTGAGCGAGGCGCACCCCGCTTAGGGCCGGACGAGGCGGTACTTCAGCGGGGAACGCCGGCGGGGGCCGGTCTGCCGTGGTCGGGGCGGCAGACCGGCCCCCTTTTCCCTGTCCCGGGGTCGCGGGCGCCGGGCTCCGAGCGGCTCGCCGGTGAACGGTCCGCTGCGCCGGACGCACCTCCGGTGAACCGGTGGGAGTGGCGCGGAGTGCCGATCCCGGTGCGGTGGGTCACCCGGCCGGACGCGGTGCGGGGTCGGCCGGTGACGCCGTGTGCCGGAGGACACGACGGGTTCGGGACCTAGGGCCCGGTCGCGGCCCGGGGATCCGGGGCCACAGTGGGAAATGCACGAGCTGAGTGGTCCGCGCAAGGAGAACTACGATGATCCGATCCCCGTTCGGCACCTACCGCCCCGGTACCGAGGCCCCGGCAGCCCGGGAAGCGGTTCCGACCCAGCAGGACGAGCGCGCCGTCGGCGTTCCCGCACCGCGAGCCGACGAAGCGGGTTCCGCCGCGGTGGCACCGCCGCGCCCCCGCACGGGGGTGGCGGCGCTGGTGATCTCCCGCGGCCCGGACCAGGGCGCGGTGTTCCCGCTGGAGCGGGACACCACGGTCCTCGGCAGGCACCGTGACTGCGACATCGTGCTCGGCGACGTGACCGTGTCGCGCTACCACACCGAGATCCGCCGCGACGGCGAGAACTTCGCCATCCAGGACGCCGGGTCGCTCAACGGCACCTACCTGAACCGGCAGGTGGTGGATCGGGCGGTGCTCGCCGATGGCGACGAGATCTGGGTGGGCAAGGTCCGGTTCACCTTCCACGCCGGCAGCTGATCCCGACGCTCCGGCGGCAGGTCCGGTCGACCCTGTCGTCGCAGGTCCCGGGGCGTAGCGTGGGCGGCAGCACCCGTCGCTCCCGAGCGGACCGGCGTGCACTCCGAGCATCTCGACGCCCTCGACCGGCATCCGGCGGCGGAGCATCCGCGGTCGCCTGTCGCTGGGAGGTCCACCATGAAATCTCGCATCGCAGCCGCGGTGGCCGTCGGCTACCTGCTGGGCCGCACGCGGAAGATGAAGCTGGCGATCGTGGTCGGCGGTCTGCTGGCGGGCAAGAAGTTGCCCACCGATCCCACCGAACTGCTCAAGCAGGGCCTGAGCTCGGTCAGCGGGTCGGAAGCGCTCACCGGTGACCTGCGGGCGCGGCTGGTCGACGCGGCCAAGACCGCGGCCGGCGCCGCGGCGTCCCGGCGGATCGACTCCTGGGGCGACGCGCTGACCGAACGGGCCGCCGGACTGCGGGGAGAGGGCGCGGCGGACCTCGAAGACGAAGCCCCGGCGGAACCGGCGGAGGCGGGTCGGCGCCCGCGCGGCGAGGACCCCGCCCGCAGCCGTCCGGGACCCCGTTCGCGCGGCGCCCGCCCGGCCGGCCGTCCCTCGCCGCGGCGCGGCGGCGACCGCTCGACGCGAGGTGAGGACGATGGCTGAGCAGCGGGACGACTCCGGCGGCGGTGCCGCGCGCGGACTTCCGTGGGAATTGCTGCGCGACGCGGTGCGCGACCTGCTGTCGGCGCTCGCGGAGCGCGCGGTGTCCGGGCTCGGCGAACGGGCGGAAGGACTCGTCGGCAGGCTCACCGACTACGCGCGGGACGACGAGGGCGGTGGCTCCGGCCTGCTGGCGGCGGTCACCGGCGGCGGGATCTCCGGCGCGGCCGGTGGGGACTCGGCGGGTGGGGGAGGCTCCGGCGGCGGCGGTGGCGGCGGCAGCTCGGCGAAGGTCGTCAACATCGTCGAGCAGTGCGACGTCGGCCTGCCGCTGCGGGTGGCCTACGACCAGTGGACCCGCTTCGAGGACTTCCCGAGCTTCACCTGCAAGGTCGAGAGCGTCCAGCAGGAGTCCGACGAGGAGCTCGACTGGCGGGCGCAGATCTTCCTGTCGCACCGCAGCTGGCGCTCCACCATCCAGGAGCAGGTGCCCGACAGCCGGATCGTGTGGCACTCGACCGGGTCGAAGGGGTCGGTGGACGGCACGGTGACCTTCCACGAGCTCGGCCCGACGCTGACCCGCATCCTGCTCGTCCTCGAGTACCACCCGCAGGGTTTCTTCGAGAAGACGGCGAACCTGTGGCGGGCGCAGGGCCGCCGGGCGCGCTCGGACTTCAAGCACGTGCAGCGGCACCTGATGACGCGCACCGTGCTGGAGCAGGACGAGGTCGAGGGCTGGCGCGGCGAGATCCGGGACGGCGAGGTGGTCCGCAGCCACGAGGACGCCGTGGCGCAGGAGCAGGGCGAGTCCGCGGACGACGACGGATCCGCGGACGACGACGGCGGGTCCGCCCGGCGGGAGGACGGCGACGACGAGGAGCTCGCCGACGAGATCGGGCAGGACCGCTCCGGCGAGGCCCCCGCGGAGCCCGAGCCGGTGCGCAGGCCGCGCGGCGTGCGCCCGGTGCGGCGCCGGTAGGTCCCGCGTCAGACGGCGGAGTTCTGCTGCGCCAGCCGGGCGAAGTGCTCGTTGAAGATGCGCCGCGCCCGCCTGCGCAGCTGGTCGCGGGTGGACAGGTCCGAACCCGCCAGCAGACCGGTGCCGACCACCAGGGTGCCCAGCACGCTGATCTCGTGCGGCAGGTCCAGGCCGTCGGGCAGTTCCCCGTCGGCCACCGCCTCGGTGAGGTGGCGGCGCAGCAGCGAACGCCACACCTGGTAGCCCGCGCCGAAACCGCCCGCCGGGTCGTCCGGCTGGTGCGACCACAGCGCCAGCCACACCCGCCAGCAGGTGAGCCGTTCCTCGTCCACCGGCAGCAGTCCCTGGGTGGCGCGCTGCACCGCGTCCAGCCCGCGCCGGTCGCCGACGGCCGCCACGACGCGCTCCGCGGCGATCGCGCCGTTGAACCGCAGGGCCGCGCCGATCAGCTCGGCCTTGTCCTCGAAGTAGTGCGTGACCGAGCCGGTGGAGACCTCGGCCTCGGCGGCCACCGCGCGCACGGTGGTGGCGGTGAGACCGCGCTCGGCGAGCAGCCGCCGCGCCGCCGCCACGATGTGCTCGCGCGCCTTCGGGTCGCGGATCCTCTTGGCCACGGCGGTTCCTCCCCAGGAAGACGAAACACTTGTTCCGTAACGCATGCTACGCAACACTCGTTCTAGTGGTGCGACGCACTGCGGAGGGAGCCGACGATGGCCCTGGAGACACCGCCCGCCCGGGGGCCGGTCGCGGACGCGGCCGCGCAGGCGGGTCTGCTGGTGGTGTTCGCCGCGCGCACCGCGCGCGCCGGGGTGCGGGCGGTGCTGGGCCGGCGGCTGGCCTGGCGGGAATGCCTGGAGCAGTGCTGGTTCCTCGCCGCGGTGAGCGCGCTGCCCGCGGTGCTGATGACGATCCCGTTAGGCGTGCTGGTGGCGGTGAACATCGGTTCGCTGGCCGGGCAGCTCGGCGCCGAGGGCTACGCGGGCGCGGTGGTCGCGTTCGTGGTGGTGGGCCAGGCCGCGCCGCTGGTGTGCGCGCTGATGATCTCCGGGGTGGGTGGTTCGGCGATCTGCGCCGACCTCGGCTCGCGCAAGCTGCGCGAGGAGACCGAGGCCATGGAGGTCATGGGCCTGTCCACGGTGGAACGGCTGGTGGTGCCCAGGGTGCTCGCCGCGGTCGTGGTGACGGTGCTGCTCAACGGCGTGGTGATGGCCGTCGGGATCGGCGCGACGCTGTTCGTGCACGTGCTGCTCGGCGGTTCCTCCGGCGGGTTCCTCGCGACGCTGACCGCCTACTCCGACCCGGGCGGGTTCCTGGTCGCCGAGGTGAAGGCCGGGGTGTTCGCGGTGCTGGCCGCGCTGGTCTCGGCGTTCAAGGGGCTCACCGCCCGCGGCGGCCCCAGCGGGCTCGGCGACGCGGTGAACGAGGCCGTGGTGATGGCGTTCGTGCTGGTGTTCGTGGCGAACACGGTGCTCACCGAGCTGCACCCGCTGCTGCTCCCGCCGAAGGGCGAGTTCTGATGGCCGGTCCGCTGGTCCGCGCGGTGCGGCGCGGTTCCGTCCGGCGGTGGCGCGGGCTGGGCGACCTGTTGGTCGCGTTCGGGGTGCAGGCCACCTTCCACGTCCGGGCCGTGCTGGCGGTGCCGCGGGTGCTGGTGCACTACCGCAGGCACGTGGCGCGGCAGGTCGCGGAGATCAGCTTCGGCTCGGCGTCGCTGTTCGCCGGGGGCGGCACCATCGGCGTGATCTTCGCGATGTCCTTCGTGGCCAGCACCCAGGTGGGGCTGGAGGGCTACCGGGGGCTCGACCTGATCGGCCTGACGCCGATGTCCGGGCTGATGTCGGCGATGGTGAACACCCGGGAGCTGGCGCCGCTGGTCGCGGGCGTGGCGCTGGCGGCGAAGGTCGGCACCGGGTTCACCGCGCAGCTCGGCGCGATGCGGATCTCCGACGAGATCGACGCGCTGGAGTCGATGGCGGTGCGCTCGCTGCCGTTCCTGGTCAGCACCCGGATGGCGGCGGCGTTCATCTCGGTGGTCCCGCTGTACCTGGTGGGCCTGTTCGCCTCCTACCTCGCGCCCCGGGGCGCGGTGGTCGTGGTGCAGGGGCAGTCCGGGGGCACCTACGACTTCTACTTCCAGCTGCTGCTGAGCCCGTCGGACGTGGCGCTGTCGCTGGCGAAGGCGGTGGTGTTCGCGATGGTGGTGACGCTGGTGCACTGCTTCTACGGCTACTACGCCACCGGAGGCCCGGAAGGCGTCGGCCGCGCCGCCGGGCGGGCGCTGCGGGCGAGCATCGTGGCGATCACCTTCACCGACATGGTGCTGACCCTGCTGTTCTGGGGCCTGAGCCCCAGCCTCCCCGCGCTGGGGGTGCGCTGATGGTGGACCTGTCCCGCGGCGGGGTGGGCCGGAGCGCGCTGGCGGTGCGCGGTCTCGGCGGGGTGCTGCTGGTGCTGGCCGCGGTGGTGCTCGCGGTCCTCGGTGGTGCGGGGGCGTTCCGGCAGGCGCCGCTGGTGCACGCGAGCGTGCCCGCAGCGGCCGGACCGGTGCGGGAGGGGTCCGCGGTGCGCTACCGCGGGGTGGTGGTCGGCGAGCTCGCCGAGATGGTGCCGGACGCCGCCGGTGCGCGGCTGGTGCTGCGGATGGATCCCGCCGCGCTCGCCGCAGTCCCGGCCGCGGTGCGGGTGCGAGTGCTGCCGAAGACGCTGTTCGGCGACCAGTACGTGGAGCTCGCCGCGCCGGACGCCACCGGGCCCCGGCTGGCGGCGGGCGACCGGGTCGAAGCCGACGCGGGGCCGGAGGCGGTGCGCATCTACGCGGCCTACACCCGGATGTTCGCGCTGCTGGACTCGCTGCGGCCCGCCGAGCTGCAGGTGGCGCTGGGGACCGTGGCCGACGCGCTGCGCGGCCGCGGCGCCGAGCTCGGCGAGACGATCGACGGGCTGCACGAGCTGACCGGGCGGATCGACCCGGCCCGCACCGCCGGCCGGATCGGCGAGGTCGCGGGGCTCGCCGACCAGCTCGCGGACGCGGCCCCGGACCTGCTGGCCACCGTCGACGACGCGGTGGCGCTGTCCCGGGCTGTGGTGGCGCAGCGGGAGAACCTGACCGAACTGCTCGACGCGGGCGCCGAGCTCACCGAGCGGTCGCAGCGGTTCCTGGACGAGAACGGGGCGCGCGCCGTGCGGGTGGTGCGCACCGCGGAACCGGTCTCGGCGGTGCTCGGCGGGAACGCGGATGGGATCACCGCGACGCTGCACGAGCTGCGGGAGTTCACCGCGAACGCGAGCCGCACCTTCGTCGACGGGCGCTTCCAGATCCGCGCGCCGGTGACGCTGGACGACCCGTACCCGTACGACGCGGCGGACTGCCCGCGCTACCCGGGGCTGGACGGGCCGGGCTGCCAGGCACCGGCCGCGGCCGGGGGAGCGGTCGGCCCGGTCGGATCCGCCGCGGAGAAGGCCGCGCTGCGGGAGGCGTTCCCCGTCGAGTCCACATCGGACGGTGGGCCGGAGCTGGTCGGTCTGCTGGCAGGCCCGGTGCTGCGCGGCACGCAGGTGGTGCTGCCATGAGGCTCGCCGCCACCGCCGCCAAGTTCACCGCCTTCGCCCTGGTCGCCGTGCTGTGCGCGGTGCTGGTGGTCAACACGCTGAACCACCCGCTGGGTGGCGCCACCCGCGCCTACCGCGCCGAGTTCACCGACGCCCAGGGCGTGCGGACGGGCAGCGAGGTCCGCATCGCCGGGGTCCGCGTCGGCGCCGTCACCGGCGTGCGGCTGCGGGACGGGACCGCCGTGGTGGACTTCGACGTCCTCGCCGAGCAGCCGCTGCCCGCCGACACCCGCGCCGCCGTCCGCTACGCAGACCTGCTCGGCGGCCGGTACCTGGCCCTCGACTCCACCGCGCGCGGCGGGCCGGAACTCCCCGCCGGGGCCACGATCCCGCTGGAGCGGACCCGCCCCGCCTTGGAGCTCACCGCGCTGATGAACGGGTTCCGGCCGCTGTTCGACGCGCTCGACCCGCGGCAGGCGAACCGCCTCGCGCACCAGCTGATCGCGGTGTTCCAAGGCGAAGCCGGCACCCTCACCGGGTTGCTGGAGCGGGTGGTGTCGGTGACCGCCGGGCTCGCCGAGCGGGACCAGGTCGTCGGCGAGGTGCTGGGCAACCTGAACGCGGTGCTGCACACCACCGGCGAGCACCGCGCCGAGCTGCACGCGCTCATCGGCAGGCTCGGCGACCTGGCCTCGGCGGTCGTCGCGGACCGGGAGCGCATCGCCGGGGCCCTCGACGCGGGCGGGGCACTGGCGAACTCGGTGCGCGGCTCGATGGGCCGGATCACCCCTGGCCTGACCCGCGACGTGGACGCGCTCGGCGAGCTGTCCCGCGGCTGGGTCGCCGAGCAGCACCGGTTCGACACCGCCGTGCAGGGGCTGCCGGAGCTGGTGACCCGGTTGAACCGGACGCTGGACCACGGCAGCTGGGTCAACATCTACGTCTGCAACCTGCGGTTGTCGGTCGCCGGGGCGCAGGTCGACCTCGGCGGCGGCCCGCACTCGGAGGTGTGCCGATGAGGCGGCGATCGGCGTGGCGGGACGATCCGCTCGTCACCGGCGGGGCGGGCATCCTGGTGCTGCTGCTCGTGCTGGGCGGCGTGATCGCGGTGCCGCAGCTGTCGTTCCTGTGGCGGACCCGGGAGTACACCGCCGAATTCGCCAACGCCGCCGGGCTGACCGCCGACGCCCAGGTGCACGTGGCCGGGGTGCCCGCCGGCCGGGTCACCGGGCTGGAGCTCGCCGGGGACCGGGTGCGGGTGGTGTTCCGGCTGGACGCGGGGCAGCGGCTCGGTACCGCCACCTCCGCCTCGGTGCGGCTGGCGACCGTGATGGGCGCCCGCTACCTGGCCGTCGAACCGGCCGGCGCGGGGCGGATCGACGCCGGGGCGGTGATCCCGCTCGACCGCACCCGGGTGCCGTACAGCCTCGACGAGCTCGGCGCCGCCGCCACCGGCATCGCCGAGGAGCTGGACCTGGGTGCGCTGCGCGAGATGATGCGCACCGCGGGCGAGGCGATGCCGGACGACCCGGAGCTGGTGGGCCGCGCGCTGGACGGGATCGCCGGGGCCGCGGCGCTCGTCGACCGGCACGACGAGCAGCTCGACGCGCTCCTCGACGGCGCGCGCGGCACCACCGACGCGCTGGTGCGCCAGCAGGACGTGCTGGTGCGGCTGCTCGGCGACGCCGACCTGGTCGTGCGCACCCTCACCGAACGCCGGGACGTGGTGCTGCGGCTCATCGACGACGTGGACGCGCTCAGCGCCCGGCTCGACGAGTTCCTCGGCGCGAACTCCGCCAAGCTCGGGCCGTTGCTGGGCGACCTGCGGGAGATCACCGCCGCGCTGCACCGCGACGAGCAGGCCATCGCCACCACCATCGCCACCCTCGGGCCCGCCGGAAGATCGCTGGCCAACGCCACCGGCAACGGCAGCTGGGGCGACGTCGCCGGGCCCGCCGGGCCGCTGCCGGACAACCTGCTGTGCCTGGCCGGACTGCTGGAGGGGTGCCGATGAGCCGGACGACCCGCGCGATCGCCCTCGGCTGCACCGCCGCGCTGCTGCTGGTCGGCGGCTGGTACGCGCTGCTGCGGCCCGAACCGGCGCGCGTCGTGTCCGCCGACTTCGCCACCGTCGACGGCATCTACCCGGGCAGCGCGGTGCAGGTGCTGGGCGTGCCGGTCGGGCTCGTCGAGGACGTGTCGCCGCGCGGGCCGGTGGTGCGGGTGCGGATGCGGATCCGCCCGGACGTGCCGGTGCCCGCCGACGCGCACGCCTACGTGCTGAGCCCGCAGCTGATCAGCGACCGGTTCGTCGAACTCGGCCCCGGGTACACCGGTGGGCCCCGGCTCGCCGACGACGGCGTGATCCCCGCCGCACGCGCGCACGCGCCGATCCGCTGGGACGAACTGATGTCGTCGCTGGACACCGTGCTCACCGCGCTCGGTCCGGACGGGCTCGACGAGCAGGGCGACCTCGGTGCGCTGCTGCACCGGGCGGCGACGGCGGCCGACGGCAACGGGCCGAAGCTGCGCAGCGCGATCGACCGGCTCGCCGGGGCCACCGGGGTGCTGGCGGGGGACGGGGAGCGGATCGGGGCGCTGATCGGGAACCTGGATTCGCTGGTGCGCGCGCTGTCCGCGCATCGGTCCACAGTGGAATCACTGGCGGCCGGGGTGCGGCAGGCGGGTGCGGACTACGACGCCGAACGGCTGCACCTCGACGAGACCGTCGGCAGGCTGACCCGCGCGCTCGCCGAAGCCGACGCGCTGGTCCGCGAGCACGGCGACGACCTCACCGGCAGCGTGCACGACCTCGCGGGCACCACCGGCCAGGTCGCCGCGCAGCGCGAGCAGCTCGCCGAACTGCTCACCCAGCTGCCGCTGGTGTTCGGCAACTTCAGCCGCGCCATCACCGACGACGAACGGCTGCGCATCCGGCTGAACATCTCCACCTCCCTCGACCAGTTCCCGGCCACCGCCCGGTTGTGCGAGCGGATCCCGGTGCCGCTGTGCTCCGCGCCCGGCCTGGTCAACCCGATCCCGTTCCCGCCGGAGCTGGACCCGCTGCACGCCCTGCCCGGAGGTGGCCGATGAGCACCGCCAGGCTGTTGCCGCTGCTGCTGGGCGTCGCGCTGCTGACCGGCGGCTGCGGGCTGAGCCTGCACGAGCTGCCGACCGGGGGGAGCGGCGGAACCCGGATCTCCGCCGTGTTCGAGGACGTCTCCGAGCTGCCCGTCGGCGGCGCTGTGCGGATCGGGCAGGACACCGTCGGCCAGGTGCGCGCGCTGTCCACCGAGGACTTCACCGCGGTCGCGGTGCTGGAGCTGCGGCCCGGGCTGCGGCTGCCCGCGGACACCGCCGCGCGCCTGGAGCTGACCTCCGCGCTGGGCGAGCAGTTCGTGGTGCTCGAACCGCCCGCGCGACCGGCCACCACCGAGCCGCTCGCCGACGGCGCCACCATCCCGCTGGACCGCACCGCCCGCGGCCCGGACCTGGAGAACACCCTCGCCGCCCTCGGCACCGTGCTCGGCGGCAGCGGGCTCGACCAGGCCCGCACCATCGTCACCGAGCTCGACACCGCGCTCGGCGGGCGCGAAGCGGAGGTGCGGGACCTGCTGCACCGGCTGGACGCCCTGCTGTCCGAAGTGGACTCGCACCGCGCGGAGTTCGACACCGCCCTCGACTCGCTGCACCGGCTCTCCGCCGAGACCGCGGCGCACACCCCGCTGCTGGAGGCCGCGCTGCACGACCTCACCCCGGCCGTGGACGTGCTGCTGGGGCAGCGGGAGCGGTTCGACCGGCTGCTCACCGGTGTCACCGAACTCGGCCGCAGCGGCGACGGCATCGTGCGCGAAGCCGGGCCCGCGTTCGCCGCGCAGCTCGACGCGCTGCGGCCGGTGCTGGACTCGCTGGCCTGGTTCAACGGCGACCTCGCCGACACGCTCACCTCGCTGCGCACGTTCCAGCAGCGGCTGGGCAGCGCCATCCCCGGCGACTACCTGAACCTGGACGGCACCCTCGACGTCTCCGGCAGCCTGCTGCCGCTGCTGACCGGGCGGCCGCCACCGGTGCCCGGGCCGGCGCTCGTACCGCCCGGATCCGCCGCCGACCTGCTGACCGGAGGCACCCGATGAGCCGCGCCGTGCTGATCCAGCTCGTCCTGTTCCTCGTCATCGGGCTCGGCTGCGCCGCGTTCGTGCTCGACACCGCGCTCGGCCCGCGCGCCCTCGGCACGCCCGTGCGGGTAGCGGTGCGGATGCCGGACGCGGCGGGCCTCGCCGCCTCCTCCCAGGTCACCTACCGCGGCGTGCGCACCGGCACCGTCGAGTCCGTCCGGCTCGACCCCGGCGGCGACGGCGTCACGGTGCGGCTGCTGCTGGACCCGGGCAGCCGCGTCCCGGCCGACACCACCGCGCGGATCAGCATGGACACCCCGATGGCCGTGCAGCACCTCGACCTGCGGCCCGGCACCGGCGCCCCGCCGTACCTGCGCGACGGCGACGTGATCGGCGCCGAGCGCACCAGCACCCCGCTGCCGCTGGAGACCCTGCTGGTGCGCGCCACCGACCTCGCCGAGAGCATCGACCCGCACGACGTGCGGGTGCTGTCCGAGGCCGCCGCCGAGCTCGACGGCACCGCCCCGCAGCTGCGGCGCATCCTGGACGGCACCCGCGACCTCACCCGGCTCGCGGTGGAACGGGAACCGCAGCTGGCGAACCTCGCCGAGCAGGGGCCCGCACTGCTGGACCAGGCCGACGGGCTGCCCGAGCTCGCGGCCTCGGTGCGGGAGCTGGCCGACCAGGCGCGCGCGCAGGAACCGGCGCTGCGCCACCTCGCCGAGACCGCGCCCGGCACCACCCGGGCCGCGGCCGACCTGCTCGCGCGCGGCGAGCGGGACGCGAGCGCGCTGCTCGGCAACCTGCTCACCACCGGGGAAGTGCTCGGCGCCCACTTGCCCGCGCTGCGCGAGACGATGACCGCGCTGCCGCGGGGGCTGTCCGACCTGGCGAGCATCGTGCACGGCGACGTCGCCGACTTCTACCTCGTCGCCGCCCAGGGGCCCGCCTGCTACTACGGCACCGAACGGCGTCCCCCGACCGACACCGCCCCGCGCGCACCGCGGCTCGACTGGAGCTGCGCGCCGGGGCCGGGCCTCGAACAGCGCGGCGCCGACAGCGCGCCGCGCCCCCGGACACCGGCCGCCGAGCCGGTGCGGCCCCCCGCGCCGGGGGCCCCCCCCCCCCCCCCCCCCCCCCCCCCCCCCCCCCGCCCCCGCGCCCGGGCGGCGGCCCCCCGCGGGCGCCGCCCCCCCCCGCCACCGCGGAGCCGAGCGCGGGCGGCGGGGTGCTGGGACCACGGCCGTGGTCCTCGATCATGTTCCAGGGAGTGCGATGAGCGGCGAGACGGCGACCGGCCAGGACGGGACCGGACGGATGCAGGAGCACAACGCGGAGCCCGTCGTGGAGTCCACCGCGGAGTCGACTGCGGGCTCCGCGGCGGAGCCCGCCGTGGAATCGGCTGGGGAATCGGCTGCGGAGCCGATCGTGGAGTCCACTGAGGACACCACCGCGGCCGGTGCGGCGAGCGGCACCCCGGAACCCGCGCGGCGACGGCGGCCCGGCGGCCGGGCGGTCCTCGCCGCCGCGGTCGTCCTGCTGCTGCTCGGCGGCCTCGCCACCACCGGCTGGCTGCTGCACCGGCGTGCCACCGAGGACGCCGCCCGCGCCGGCGCGCTCGCCGCGGGTCGCGAGTACGCGCTGGCGCTGACCACCTACGACCACCAGGACCTGGCCGGGAACTTCGACCGCGTCGCGCAGCACTCCTCGCCCGCGTTCGCGCGGCAGTACCAGGAGGTCAGCGACGGGCTCACCCAACTCATCCAGCAGTACCAGGCCACCTCGAAGGGCGAGGTGCTGCACGCGGGCGTCGCCGAATCGAGCACGGACCGCGCGGTGCTGCTGCTGTTCGTCGACCAGACGATCACCAACACCAACAGCCCCGAACCGCGGGTCGACCGCACCCGGATGCGCCTGACGCTGGTGCACTCAGGAGACCAGTGGTTCATCGACGACGTCCAGCTGATCTGACCGCTTGTTGTCCCTCAGCTCGTTTTGCGTAGCACTGAGGTGGCGGAACCTCAGCGGCTTCCTCGCTGCCCGCTTTTCGGTGCGGCCGCGATTTCTGATGTATGTCCGGCACACGGCGAAATCGCTGTCCTCGCGAGGAAGCCGCTGAGAACCCGCGGGTGGTCCGGTTGCTTTGGTGGTCGCTGCTCAGCGGCTTCGCCGCTGACAGGAAAAACCGCAGATC
>NZ_JAIUKB010000159.1:0-26329 GCF_020176785.1 Saccharopolyspora sp. 6V
CCGGGGGGCCCCGGGTTTTGTCCCCCCCCACCCGTACTACATTTGTTGTTATTTACCCCCGGGGGGCCCCGGGTGCCCCCCGCCCACTGGGCCCGCTGGCGGGAACTCACGCGTGGGGCGGTTCGAGCTCGCGACTCCCCCTCTCTCCCGAGCCGCCCCTCGCGTCCGCTGTCGCAGCGGACGCCGATCACCGCTCCCGCGAGGTCTCCCCGCCGTCGTCCGCCGGGGCCAGCGGACCGTCCCGCCGCACCAGCTGCTCGAACGGGCGCAGGTTCGCCAGCGACTCGCCGCGCGACTCCCGCCAGCCCCACTCCCGGCGGATCGCCGTGCCGAAACCCAGCTCCAGCAAGGTGTTGAAGTCGCCGTCCGCGGCCTCCAGCACCTGCCCGAGCACCCGGTCGACCTCCTCCGCCGTCACCGCGTGCAGGCCGATCCGGCCCACCAGGTACACGTCCCCGGTCCCGTCGATCGTGTAGTGCACGCCGTAGAGCCGGGCGTTGCGGCGCAGCAGGAACCGGTAGACGTCCTCGTGCGCCTCGTCCGGCTGCCTGCACACGAAGGCCTCCACGACCAGCGCGTGCTCGGCGACGATCAGCCAGCAGTTCGTCTGCAGCTTCTTCGTGCCCGGCAGCGTCACGAAGAACCGGCCGCCGTCCTCCCGCCGGTAGTCCAGTTCGCTCGCGTCCAGCGCGGACGCGATCGTCGCCTCGACCGTCATGCCGTCACCTCCAGGTCGAACTGCGAGTGGAAGGCGCGCTTCGCCCGCGCGTAGGTCTCCAGCAGCACCTCCGTGGTCCGGTCCCAGGAGAACGCCTCGGCGTGCGCGACCGTGCCCGCGGCCAGCTCGGCGCGCAGCCCGGCCTCGGTCACCGACCCCAGCGCGTCCGCCCACTGGCCGGTGCGGTGCCCCGGCACCAGCAATCCCGAGCGGCCGTCCGCGACCGCCACCGGCAGGCCGCCCACCGACGCCGCCACCACCGGCGTGCCGCAGGCCTGCGCCTCCAGCGCCACCAGCCCGAACGACTCGTTGTAGCTGGGCACCGCCACCACGTCCGCCGCGCGGTACACGTCGGCCAGCGCCGCACCGCCCTGCGGCGGCAGGAACCGCACCACGTCGGTGATGCCGAGTTCCCCCGCCAGCTCGTGCAGCGACTCCGGCCGGTCCAGGCCGCTGCCGGAGGGACCGCCGACCACCAGCACCTCCAGCCGCGCGCGCAGCTCCGGGCGGCGCGCCAGCAGCTCCGCGGTGGCGCGCAGCAGCACGTCCGGTGCCTTCAACGGCTGGATGCGGCCCACGAACGCGAACACCAGCGCGTCCGGCCGCACCCCGAACCGGGCGCGGGCCGCGGTCGCGTCGCCCGGGGTGAACCGGCGCAGGTCCACGCCCGGCGGGATCGTCTCGACCTCGTCGGGGGACGCGCCGTAGAGCCGCACCAGGTCGTCGGCCTCCACCTCGGTGTTCGCGACGAGCCGGTCCGCTTCGGCGACCACCTGCTCCTCGCCGAGCACCCGCACCCGCGGCTCCGGGGTGTCGCCGGCGGCGAGCGCGGCGTTCTTCACCTTCGCCAAGGTGTGCGCGGTGTGCACCAGCGGCACGCCCCAGCGCTCCCGCGCCAGCCAGCCGACCTGCCCGGACAGCCAGTAGTGCGAGTGCACCACGTCGTAGAACCCCGGCTCGTGCCGCGCCTCCGCGCGCAGCGCGCCCGCCGCGAACGCGCACAGCTGCGCGGGCAGCTCGTTCTTGTCCAGCCCCTCGAACGGTCCGGCCACCACGTGCCGCACCGTCACGCCCGGCGCCAGCTCCGCCACCGGTGGCACCTCGGAGGACGTGGCGCGGGTGAAGATCTCCACCTCGGTGCCGTGCTCGGCCAGCCGGGTCGCGGTCTGGGCGATGTAGACGTTCATCCCGCCCGCATCACCGGTGCCCGGCTGCTCCAGCGGCGAAGTGTGCAACGAGAACACGGCGGCGCGGCGCGGCCGCATCCGGGCGGTGCCAGAGGTCATCGACTAAGCCCTATCGCAAACGTGGTGGTGGAGCGCCCTCGCCCACGGCGCCCGGGTCCGGAACGCCCTGGGTCCCGACACCGGGCCGGGGGAAAACATTCCTGGGCGGCCGAGCGCAGCCCGCTGACGCTACCCCGCCCACCGCACCGACCGGCCCGGACGCGGCACGCCCGGTGACGGTGTTCACAGCGCGGGCGGACGGCCCCGGCGCACGAAGAAGGTCCCGCGCGGGGCGGTTCGAACCACCCCGCGCGGGACCCGGAAGAGCGGCTCAGCGCGAGCCGCGGGAGATCACAGCGCGGACTTCTGCGTCCACTGGTCCCAGTCGAGCATCCAGTCGAACACGTCGTACCGCGGCTCCATCGAGGCGACCGCGCCGGTGACCTCGATCGGGTCGCCGACCAGCGCGGTGTCGAAGTAGCTCTTCGCGTCGGCCTCGCTCAGGTTGATGCAGCCGTGCGAGGTGTTGACCTTGCCGAGGTTGGCGCGGTTCTCCTCGTTCTCGTGGATGAACTCGCCGTGGTTGGACATCCGGACGGCCCACTTCTTCTCCACGTCGGTGTAGCCGTAGCGCGGGTTGTCCATGATCTCGACGGGGTTCTTCTGCATCACGATGTAGGTGCCGTTGGGCGTGTTCAGCTCCGGGTCGTGGTCCTTGCCGTAGCTGGCCGCGTAGCTGGCGACCTGCTTGCCGTCCCGCTCCACGACCATCTGGTGGGTGGAGGCGTCGGCCTTCACGACCTGCGAGCGGCCGATGGTGAACTCGGTGGTCAGGTCGGAGCGGCCGTACTCGCCCTCGCCGTAGTGCACGCCGTAGAGGTCGGCGTCCACCTCGACCTCGGTGCCCGCGGGCCAGTACTCCTTCGGCCGCCAGTCCACCTGGGTGTCCGACAGCCACGCCCAGGCGCCTTCGACGGGCACCGAGGTGCGGACCTTCAGCGCGCGCTCGGCGGCGGCCTTGTCGGTGACGGGGTCGTCGAACTTCACGCTGATCGGCATCGCGACGCCGACCTCGCTGTGGTCGGTCGGGTTGACGGTGGCGCGGACCTGCTTGGCCGGGGAGATCGTGGTGAAGCTGCCCTGCACCGGGACGCTCTTGCCGTCGGTGCCGGTGGCCTCGCCGGACCAGGTGTAGGTCTTGCCGTAGCCGAGCTGCTCGCCCGCGGTCCAGCTGAGGCCGTCGTCGGCGAGATCGCCCTCGACCTCCTTGCCGTCGCCGTTGGTCAGCGCGACGTCGTCGAGCTTGCCGCCTTCGACGCTGACCTTCACCGGCGCGGCCGGGTTCACGTCGGAGCCGCCGCCGGGTTCGAGGTGCACCTTGGCGAGCGGGGCCTGCGCCTGCGTGCCGCCGCCGGTTCCGCCCCCGTCCGTGGACTGCGTCCCGCAGCCCGATAGCAGCAGCACGGCCACCAGCGTTCCCGCCAGCGCGGTCCACAGCTGCCGTACCCGACTCACCCTGCTCAGCACTCCTCGACCCCGATCCGTTCCGACGTGGTTCTCACAACCGCAAGACGTGCGGCGCCTCGAAAAGATGCCGCCGATCAACAGTGTGTCGTGTCACAGGATCGCCATCGCGGGCGCCCCCGGCACGCTTGAGCCGCTCTTTCGAGTGAACAATCTTCACCCGGCAGAGCTATGACCAGGGGGAACCATGATCGCCCGCCGTGTTCAACCGCCATCCGGCCGCTCTCCGCCCCGCACCGCTCCGCCACCGACGGGCCGAGGGTGGGGCAACTCACCGCTCATCCGCGATCACACCGGGAGTTGGCGGTGCAGTACGCACAGCTCCACGTCCAGCTCCGCGAGGACGTCCGCGATGGGGCTCGCGAACCCGGTCATCCCGCTGCGGGTGCCCGCGAACAGCAGCCCGACCACCCGGCCGTCGTCGTTGACCACGGCACCGCCGGCGTCCCCGACCCGCAGGAAGCAGCCGCCGCCCGGCGGGCAGTCGATCCGGATCTGCTCCCTCAGCACGCGCACGCCCAGCGCCGCCCCGTGATCCACCCGCACCGTCACGTCCACCGAGGTCACCACCCCGCTGGTCACCCCGCTGCCGTAGCCGCACTTGCGCACCTGCTCGCCCGGGTAGGCGGCGCACTGCCCCGTCACCGGTCCGATGCCCGGGATCACCGGCGAGTGACCGACGCCCCTGCCCAGGGTGACCGCGGCCGCGTCCACCCGGCCGGACAGCGCGCCCCGCGCCAAGTCCGCGTACACGTGACCGGTGTCCGGATCGACCATCCGGTCGCCGACCGCCCAGCCGTCGTCCAAGCAGGCCACGTCGAACGTCGTCAGCCCCATCGTCGCCACCGCGGGCGGGTGCCCCACGACCAGCGCGCCCAGGGTGCCGGTGCGGCGGTAGCGGCCCGCGTACCGGGCGTCCGGCGGGGCCAGCTGCACCGAGCGGCAGGGAGCCAGCCCGTCGCCGCCGGTCACCGCGCCGTCGTGCGCGAAACCGCGGCCGCGCAGCGCCACCGACTCCTCCGCGCACGTGTGCACGTGCTGGAGCAGCGGTTTCTCCTCGATGACGTCGGTGGGGATGCCGAGCACGTCCGGCGGGATCTGGGTACCCGGCCACACCCGGTCGGCCGGGCGCTTGCGCGCCACCGACACGACGATGCCCTGTTCGCCGGTGAACCGGCCCGCGGTGCGCTTCTCACCGATGTCGACCGCGGTGACGCCGGGGAGGTCCAGCAGCTGGTCCTCGACCGCGCGCTTGATCGGCCTGATGACCGCTCTGTCCCGAAGTTCCCTGATGCTGAGCATGGCGGCCCCCTCCAGCAACCATTTAACACTCAGGGTTAACCGTTAGTCACGAAGAGTCACCCTTCCGGCCGGTCGGCAGTCAGGTGAACCCGGATCCGGAACAGGCCTCCGGCCGCGGCCGGACGTGGAGCGCGAGCCGCGCGGGGCTCAGAGCGAACAGTCCACCAGCACCGGCTCCGGCGCCAGCGACACGCCGAACGCCGAGCTCACCCCGTCCCGCACTTCACGCGCAAGGTGGAGCAGGTCCGCCGTGCTCGCCGAGCCCCGGTTCGTCAGCGCGAGGGTGTGCTTGCCGGACAGCGCGGTCCGCCCGCCCGGACCGGAGTGGCCCTTGCCGAACCCGGCGCGGTCGATCAACCAGGCCGCGGACAGCTTCGTGCGCCCCTCCGATGCCGGGTACTGCGGCACCTTCTCGTCCGGTCCGACGTGGGCCGCGATCAGCTCCAGCACCCCGGGCAGGTCCGCCGCCTCCACGATCGGGTTGGTGAAGAAGGAGCCCGCGCTCCACGTGTCGTGGTCGTCCGGGTCGAGCACCATGCCCTTCGAACGCCGTAAACGCAGCACCGCTTCGCGCACCCGGACCACGTCGACGCGCGCCCCCGGGTTCACGTCGAGCTCGCGGGCCAGCTCGGCGTACCGGATCGGCGCCGACTGACCGCCGTCGCGCAGCAGGTAGCGGGCGCGCAGCACCACCGCGTCGTCGGTGTGCTTGAGGATGCTGCCCCGGTAGACGAGCCCGAGGTCGTCGGCGAGCACGGTGCGGATCCGCCCGGTGCGCCGGTCCAGCAGGTCCACCGAAACGAGCATCTCGGAGATCTCCACGCCGTAGGCGCCGACGTTCTGCACCGGGGTGGCGCCGGTGAGCCCGGGGATCCCGGACAAGCACTCCAGGTTGCCGAGCCCCTGGTGGACGGTGTCGGCGACGACGTCGTCCCAGTCCTCGCCCGCTTCGACGGTGAGCTGCACGAACCCGTCCACGATGTCGTAGCGGCGCCCGCCGGTGGCGATCCGCACGACGCGGCCGTCGAAGCCCTCGTCGGCGATCACCAGGTTGGAGCCGCCGCCGAGCACCAGCAGCCGCTGGCCCGCCGCGTCGGACTCGCGGACCGCCTCGGCCAGCTGGTCCGGGTGTTCGGCCACGACGAGCTCGGCGGCCGGCCCGCCGAGGCGCAGCGTGGTGTGGCCGGACAGGACGTGGGCCGCCGGGTCGCCGGTCTGCGGCGCGCCACCGCTGGTTCCTTCGGAGCCGGACATCGAGGGGTTCACGATTGCCAAAGGTAACCTTCCGCCCATGGCACGCCGCATCGAGCACCGCAGCACCTCCGAGTGGCCCGCATCGCAGGTGCATGCGGCGCTCATCGACATCGACTATCTGCGGGAACGCCTCGACCAGCTCGAGGGCGGGCGCAACGAGCTCGTGCAGCACACCGCGGACGGCGATGCGGTGCGCTTCCAGATCCGCCAGGGCGTGCCCACCGATTCGCTCCCCCCGATCGCGCGCACCGTCGCCGGGGCGGGTGACCTGGTGATCGACCGCAGCGAGTCGTGGCGGTGCGAGCAGGACGGCCACTACGCGGGCGAGATCGCCGCCGAGGTCGCCGGGGTGCCGTGCACCATCACCGGATCGATGTGGCTGCGCGACCTGACCGGCGGAACCGGCGCCAGCGAACTGCTGGTGGAGGGCGAAGTGCGGGTGTCCGTGCCGTTCCTCGGCGGCAAGCTGGAGGACCTCGTCGCCGAACAGGTGCAGAAGCTGCTCGCCGCGGAGGAGCGCTTCACCACCGAGTGGCTGGCCCGCCCGCGGAGCTGACCACGGATGATCTTCACCGCCCGCTCATGAACCAGCCCCGCAAGAAGGCGCCGCGCCTGGCCGCCGGGCGCGCCCGCGCGCTCGGGGTGCCGACCCGCGGCACCACCAACCCGAACCGGCTGCGCCGCGTGGACCGCTGGATCGCCGGTACCCCGTGGGTCGCCCGCGCGCTGTCCGGCGCCGCCGATCCCCTGGTGATCGACCTCGGCTACGGCGCCACCCCGGTCACCACCGTCGAGTTCGCGGCCCGGCTGCGGCCGGTGCGCCCCGACGCGCGGGTGTTCGGGCTGGAGATCGACCCGGATCGGGTGGCCGCGGGCAAGGCCGTCGCCGCCCCGCCCGCGCTGGAGTTCCGGCGCGGCGGCTTCGAACTCGCGGGGCTCGCCGCGGGCATCGGCGGTGCGGACGGCCCGGCGCTGGTGCGGGCGTTGAACGTGCTGCGCCAGTACACCGAGCCGGAGGCGTGGAAGGCCTGGGACGAGCTGCGCGGACGGCTCGCCCCGGACGGGCTGCTGGTGGAGGGGACCTGCGACGAGATCGGGCGCCGCTGCTGCTGGGTGGCGCTGGACCGGTCCGGGCCGCGCACCCTGACGCTGGCCTGCCTGCCCTCCGACGTGGACCGGCCGTCGGACCTGGCGGAACGGCTGCCGAAGACGCTGATCCACCGCAACGTGCCCGGCGAGAAGGTGCACGCGCTGTTCACCGACCTGGACGCCTGCTGGGCGCGGGCCGCGCCGCGAGCACCGTTCGGCCCGCGCGCCCGCTGGGCGGAGGCGGTGCGGCGGTTCGCCGAGCTGGGCTGGCCGGTGCGGGACCGGCCGCGGCGCTGGCGGCTGGGCGAGCTGACCGTCGACTGGGCCGCGGTGGATCCGCGCACCTCGGGGTGACATCACCCGGCCGGGCCGGTCGGCGCAGTGCGATACTCCGCAACCGTGTCCGCTCGATTCGTCATCACCCTCGGCTGCCCCGACCGCACGGGGATCGTGGCCCGCATCGCCACGTTCCTCGCCGACCACGGCGGTTGGATCGTGGAAGCCGGGTACCACACCGACGTCGAGACCGGCTGGTTCTTCACCCGCCAGGTCGTGCGCGCGGACTCGCTGCCGTTCGGGCTGGCGGAGCTGCGGGAGCGCTTCGCGCGGGTCGCCGACGAGCTGGGCAGCACCAACTGGCGGGTGAGCGACACCTCCGAGCGGCGCCGGGTGGTGCTGCTGGTGTCCCGCGAGGGCCACTGCCTGCACGACCTGCTCGGCCGCGTCGCCTCCGGCGAGCTGGACGTGGACCTGCGCGCCGTCATCGGCAACCACCCGCGGCTGCGCGGCATCACCGAGGCGCACGGCGTGCCGTTCCACCACGTTCCGTTCCCCGCCGGCTCCGACCCGGACGACAAGGGCGCCGCGTTCCAGGAGGTGCGGGCGCTGGTCGAAGGGCACGACCCGCACGCGATCGTGCTCGCCCGGTTCATGCAGATCGTGCCGCCGGCGGTGTGCGAGGAGTGGGCCGGACGCGCGCTGAACATCCACCACAGCTTCCTGCCCTCGTTCGCCGGTGCGCGGCCCTACCACCAGGCCTACGAGCGCGGGGTGAAGCTCGTCGGGGCGACCTGCCACTACGTCACGCCGGAACTCGACGCGGGCCCCATCGTCGAGCAGGACGTGATCCGGGTGGACCACACCGACGCGGCCACCGACATGGTGCGCAAGGGACGGGACATCGAGAAGGTCGTGCTGGCCCGCGGTCTCCGCGCGCACCTCGAGGACCGGGTCCTGGTCCACGACAAGCGGACCGTGGTGTTCTGACCCGGCTCAGCCCACCGGGCGGGCGAGGTCGTCGAGCACTTCGGCCGCGGGCAGGCGGGCCAGCAGCGCGCCCGGCGCGATGATCTTCGACCGGCGCAGGCCGCTGCCGACGACCGCGGCGGGCGCGCTCGCCACCGCGGCGTCCACCAGCAGCGGCCAGTCGGCGGGCAGCCCGAACGGCGTGATCCCGCCGTACTCCATCCCGGTCAGCCGCACCGCCTCGTCCATCGGCGCGAACGACGCCTTCCGCACGTCCAGCCGCCGCTTCACCACGCCGTTCACGTCGGCGCGCGTCGTGGCCAGGACCAGGCAGGCGGCGTACCGCAGCTCGCCGGCGCGCTTGCCCGCCACGACCACGCAGTTCGCCGACAGCTCCAGCGGGGAGGCGTACTCGGCGCAGAACGCGGCGGTGTCCGCGAGCTCCGGGTCGATCTCGGCGACCCCGACGAGCTCCGCTTCCGCCGCGGGCAGGGCCGCGACGGCGTCGCGGACCGGCTCGGCCAGCAGTTCGGGACGTTCCAGCGCCGAGCCCACCTCGAGGGTTCCGGCGGCGCGCGACCAGTCGAGAGCCATGCGCCGACGGTACGAGCACTCCGCCCCGGCGCGTCCGGCCGGGGTCAGCGCGCTCCCGCAGCTGCGGGGCTCGTCACCCCAGGAAATCGGCGAGCAGCCGCCGCAGCTCCCGGCGGTGGGTGAACAGCGGCGCCACCGACGGCAGCACCTCCAGCCGCGAACCCGGGATCGCGGCCGCGGTCGCCCGCGCCGCCGCCACCGGGTGCAGCGGATCGTCCGTGCCGGTCAGCACCAGCACGTCCGACCGGACCGCCCGCAGGGCCGCCGCGTCGTCGACCACCGCACGGTCGCCCAGCGCGCGCAGCGCGGGCCCCAACCGCAGCAGGGCCGAGGTACGGGCCGCCAGGTGGTCGCCCAGCTGCGCGCCGGGCGGGAACTCGGCGGCCACCCGCTCGCGCAGCGCGGCACCGCCGTCGGCACCGGCGGCCGCGACCGCCTCCGCCAACCGCTCCAGCGCCCACGCCGAGGACACCTCCCGCCCGCCGTCCAGCACCGCGGGCAGCAGCAGCGCGAGCCGTTCGAACCTGCCCGGATCCGCCGCGGCCGCGCGGGTCAGCGCGCCCGTGCCCAGCGACACCCCGACCGCGCGGGTCGCACCGACCGCGTCCGCCGCGGCCAGCACGTCCGCCGCCAGCACGCCGTAGTCCCAGTAGTCCGCGGGCGGGTCCGCGGCGTCGCCGTGGCCCGCGAAGGTCAGCACCACGCGCGTGCCCGGCAGCCCGGAGGCCGGGATCCGCGCCTCGCCCGGAGTCGCGCCCAGCCCGTGGGTCACCAGCGTCACCGGCGCACCCCGGCCGTACCCGCGCCAGCGCGCGCCCGAGGGCAGCACGCCCTCGTCGGCGCGCAGCTCGCCGCCGATCACCAGGAGCTGCCGCGCTGCACCTCGGTGACCTTCGGGCGCACGTCCAGCAGGTACACCAGCACCCCGACCAACCCGGCCAGCCAGATGATCGTGATGGGACCGCTGGTGAACACCGCCAGCAGCACCAGCCCGGCACCGGTGATGCCCAGCCACGCCGGCTTGGACAGCTTGCCCACCGCGGTGAACGCGTCCGCGCGCTGCATCAGCGCGTGCACGAAGGCGTACAGCCCCAGCGGCAGACCGGCAAGCCAGATGACCTTCAAGATCCAGAACTGCAGCAACAGCTCCGGCGGACCGCTGAATGACAACTCCACCACTCCACCCTACGTGTGAGCGGGACCCCGGAGCAGCCCTCCGGGGTCCCGCGCTCGATCGGCGTCAGCTGTCGGACTTGCCGGTCGCCTTCGGCTTCGCGGTGCTCTTCGCGCCGCTCTTCGGCGCGCTCTTGGCGGCGGCGGTCCGGTTCGCGGCCTTGCGCGTGGTGCTGCGGGTCGCGGTGGCCGCGTCGGAACCGGCGTCCGCGACCGCGTCGGCCACGTCGCCCGCGGTGTCGCGGACCTGCTCCGCGGCCTGGTCGCCCGCCTTCTCGGTGGCCTCGGCGGCCTTCTCGCCCCAGGAGCGGGTGGTGCGGGTGACCTTGCCGAGCACGTCGTCGGCGAGCACCCGGGCGTCGCCGACCGCGCTGTCCACCCGGCCCTGGACCTGCTCCAGCTGGCTCCAGGCCTGCTTGACCTGCGGCTGGGACTGGAGGCGCTCGAAGGTCGTCTCGCCGCGCTCGGCGAGGTAGCCGTAGAGCTGGGCGGCGGAGCGGGTGTAGGCGTCGACGAGCTTGCGCAGCTCGGCCGGGTCGAAGCGCTCCTTGAGGTCGTTCGGCAGGTCGTTGACGCCGTGGCGCGCGGACTCGGCGCCCTCGCCGAGCCGGGCGCGCAGCTTGGTCAGCGCGTCGGCGATGGTCTGCGCGGCGAGGTCGCCCGCGCCCAGCGCGGCCAGCAGCGGCGTGCGGGCCTGCTCGGTGGCGTCGCCGCGGGTTTTGGTGTCGTTCTCGGAAGTCGGCATGGTGCTCACTCCTCGGCTGCTTCGGGGGTTTCGGTGCGGTCCGGCACGCCGGTGGCGCCGTCGTGCTCGCGCCGGAACGAGGCGTAGATGTCGAGCAGGACCTGCTTCTGCCGCTCGCCCAGGTCGGGGTCGGCGAGGATCGCGTCCACCACCGGGCCGCCCTCGCGCTGCTCCAGGATTCCGGCCTGCACGTAGAGCGCTTCGGCGGAGATGCGCAGCGCCTTGGCGATCTGCTGGAGGATCTCCGCGCTCGGCTTGCGCAGGCCGCGTTCGATCTGGCTGAGGTACGGGTTGGAGACGCCCGCGCTCTTGGCGAGCTCGCGCAGCGAGATCTGGGCGTTGCCGCGCTGCGCCCTGATGTACCCGCCGAGGTCGCTGACCGCCTGGTTCACGGCCTTGTTGACGGTCTTGTCCACCCGCTCCATGGATCCCGCTCCCTCCGGACGGTTCCCACGCTAACCACGAGTGCTAACTTTTGCAAGCACTCAGCTTGCACCCGCCCGGCGACTCACCCGACCGCGCACACGCAGAACGGGTGCCCGTCCGGATCGGCGTACACCCGGAACGGCGAGTCCTGCTGGTCCGGCGGCTGCGGCAGCGGCCGAGCACCGGCTCGCACCGCCCGCTCGTGCCCCTCCGCCAAGGTCGGCACCCGCACGTCGACGTGCATCATCTGCGGTCGCGCGTGATCCGGCCAGGTCGGCGGCACGTGGTCCGGATCCCGCTGGAACGCCAACGCCGGGCCGCCCGCCGGATCCGCCAGCTCCACCCAGTCCTCGTCCGATCCGGCGTCGTCGACCTCCCAGCCCAGCAAGCGCCGGTAGAACTCCGCCAGCGCGCGCGGATCGGGCGTGTCGATGGCGAACGCGACGATCGACAGCGGGGACTCGGACATGGGCACGACCTTTCGCTCGGAGGGGGACCTCAACTCGACCGGGGGTTCGTCGGCCAGGGATCGACCGCGGCACCCGGGCGCAGCGCGGCCACCGCCTCAGGCCAGCGGGCCGCGAACCTGCCCAACGCCTGCGGCCGGGTCCCGGCATCCTCCGCCCGCCCGGCACCTCCCGCTCGGCCGCCGGACCGTTTCCGCTGCACTGCCACTCCCACGAGATCCACGACTCCCTTAACTGGTGTTCACGTATGAGCAGTTAGTAACCGACGACAGGATTATGAGGGTTATCGACGCACGCTGCAACCGGCTAATCGAATACGATGGTGTTCGTGAACAGCAGAGCCGTCGCCGACCGAGTCCCTGCGAACTCCGCCGCGGACCTGGACGCCGAACGCGACGTCGAGCTGGTGCTGGCCTTCCTCAACACCTCCGACGCCGAAACGGGCACCGACGTCCTCGACTCCGCGGACCAGTGGCGGGCGTGGTCCGCCGGACGCGGCCTGGGCGAAGCCGGAGACCGCGGTTCCGCGCGGCGCGTCCGCGAAGCGATGCGCACCGCGGTGTCCTGCGACCGGTCCGCCCCGCGCCCCGATGCCGACGTGATCACCTGGCCCGTGCCCGTCGTCCTCCAGGACGGCGTACCGGTGCTGGGCGGGCAGGACGCGCTGGGCCGCGTGCTGGCCGCCGCCGTGCACCTGGTGCACACCGGCCACTGGAACCGGATCAAGATCTGCCCGGCCGAGGACTGCCTGTGGGCGTTCTACGACCGGTCGCGGAACAAGTCCCGCACCTGGTGCTCGATGCGGGTGTGCGGCAACCGCGAGAAGGCGCGCTCCTGGCGCGAGCGGCACGCGACCGCCGAGTGAGCACCCGCCGCCGGGCTCGCCGCGCCGAGCGCGGTGAACCGCGCCGCCGACCGCGACGTCCGGACGTCAGAGCAGCAGCTGGGACAGGGCGTAGATCACCAGGCCGGCCAGCGCACCCACCACGGTGCCGTTGATCCGGATGAACTGGAGGTCCCGCCCGACCTGGAGCTCGATCTTCCGCGAGGTCTCCTCGGCGTCCCAGCGCTCCACCGTGTCGGTGATCAACGTGGTGATCTCGGTGCGGTAGTGCGACACCACGTACACCGCGGCGCTCTCCACCCAGCCGTCCACCTTGGCGCGCAGCTCCGGTTCGGTGGCCAGCCTGCGACCGAGCCCGCGCAGCCCGTCGCGCACCCGCAGCCGCAGCTCGCTCGACGGATCCTCGGCGGCGTCCAGCAGCATCTTCTTCGCGGTGCTCCACGCGGAGGCGACGAGGTTCTGCACCTCCGGGTGCGCCACCACCTGCTGCTTGATCTGCTCGGCCCGCTCCATCGTCTTCGGGTCGTGCTGCAGGTCGTGCGCGAACTCCACCAGGAAACGGTCCACCGCCTTGCGCATCTGGTGGTCCGGGTCGGTCTTGACCGCCCACGCGAAGGACAGCACCTCGGCGTAGATCTTGTCCGCGACCATCCCGTCGAAGAACCGCGGCGACCAGGACGGGGCGCGCTGGCTCACCACGCGCAGCACCGTCGCGTGGTTGTCCCGCGCCCAGTCGTAGGCGCGGTCGCAGATCAGGTCCACCAGCTTGTGGTGGGTGCCGTCGGCGAACACCTGGGACAGGATGCGGCCCAGCGGCGGACCCCACGGCTGCTCCAGGACCTTCCGCAGCACCGATTGCTCCAGCACCGCCTGCACGTCGTCGTCGCGCAGCACCTGCACGGCACCGCGCACCGCGGTCGCCAGCTCGGAGGTGACGCGTTCGGCGTGCGCCTCGTCGTCCAGCCAGGTCCCGACCCGCGCCCCGATCTCCGCCCGCCCCAGCTTGTCCCGCACCACCGGTTCGGCCAGGAAGTTGTCGCCGACGAAGGCGCCGAGGTTCTGGCCGAGCGCGTCCTTGCGGGTCGGGATGATCGCGGTGTGCGGGATCGGCAGCCCCAGCGGCCTGCGGAACAGGGCCGTCACCGCGAACCAGTCCGCCAGCGCGCCGACCATCCCCGCCTCGGCCGCGGCGCGGACGTAGCCGACCCACGCGGCGGCGCCGTTGTTCTCCTGCCAGCGGGCGATCACGAAGATCACGGTCGCGACGAGGAGGAGCCCGCCCGCGACGGCCTTCATCCGCCGCAGCGCCCGCCGCTTGACCTGGTCCGCATCCGCTGCCGCAGTCTGTGCCACCCCACGATTGTGGCAGCAGCGGGCACCGGCACCGATCGCTTCGCACCGGATGGCGCCCGCGGTGACGGAACCCGCCCGGCCGCGCACGCCGCGCGACCGCCGCGGTTCCGGCACGTGGGACGACCGGGCCGCCCGGAGCAGTAGAGTGCCGGACGTGCGATCTCCCGCCCTCACCTCCCGGTTGCGCCCGTTCACCTCGACGATCTTCGCGGAGATCACCGAGTTGGCCCGAGAGCACGGGGCCGTGAACCTCGGGCAGGGCTTCCCGGACACCGACGGCCCCGCCGGGATGCTGCGGGTGGCGCAGCAGGCGATCGCCGACGGCGTGAACCAGTACCCGCCCGGCGCGGGTGAGCCGGACCTGCGCGCGGCGATCTCGGAGCACCGGAAGGCGCACTACGGGATCGAGCACGACCCCGACGGCGAAGTGCTGGTGACCGTCGGCGCCACCGAGGCGATCACCGCCTCGATGCTGGCGCTGCTCGAACCCGGCGACGAAGTCGTGCTCATCGAGCCCTACTACGACTCGTACCCGGTGGCGGTGGCGATGGCCGGGGCAGTGCGCCGCACGGTCGGCCTCCGGCAGGGCCCGGACCACCGGTTCGAACTCGACCTGGACGCGCTGCGCGCCGTCGTCGGACCGCGGACCAGGGCGCTGGTGGTGAACTCGCCGCACAACCCGACGGGCACCGTGCTCACCGACACCGAGCTGGCCGCGATCGCGCAGGTGTGCCGCGACCACGACCTGATCGCGATCACCGACGAGGTCTACGAGCACCTGCTCTACGACGGCCGGGCGCACACCCCGCTGGCGACCCTGCCGGGGATGGCCGAGCGGACGGTGACGATCTCCAGCGTGGGCAAGAGCTTCAGCGCCACCGGCTGGAAGATCGGCTGGGCGTGCGGCCCCGCGGAGCTCATCGGCGCGGTCCGCGCGGCGAAGCAGTTCCTCACCTTCGTCGGCGGCGCACCGTTCCAGCCCGCCGTGGCGCACGCGCTGCGCCACGAGCTGGACTGGGTCGCGCAACTGCGCGACGGCTTGCAGCGCAAGCGGGACCGGCTGGCCGAAGGGCTCACCGCGGCCGGGCTGGACGTGCTCGCCTCGGAGGGCACCTACTTCATCTGCGCCGACGTGCGGCCGCTCGGGTTCACCGACGGCGCCGAGCTGTGCCGGGCGCTGCCGGGGCGGGTCGGCGTCGCCGCGATCCCGGTGCAGGTGTTCTGCGACGACCCGGAGCCGGTGCGGCACCTGGTGCGCTTCGCGTTCTGCAAGCGGGACGAGGTGCTGGACGAGGGCATCCGCCGGTTGCACGGCCTGGCGGGCTGATCCCGCCGCGCTCCCCACCACGGTCAACCACCGTGGCCCAGGCAGAGGAAGCCCGCTTCGCCGTGCGCGGCCTGCGCGGCGGCGAGCGTTTCCGCGGGGCCGACGCCGCGGCGGAGCAACGAGTGCAGCGACATCATCACCCGCGCGGTGCGCTCGTCCGGGACCGGAACGACGCTGGCGATCACCGTCGCCGTGCCGCGTCCGAGCAGCGCGGCGGCCAACCCGGTGAGCTGCCCGGCGCGGGCCGGCACCGAACGCCCCGCCTCGCACGCGGAGAGCACCACCGTCCGCGGTCCGCGCCGCAACCGGTCCAGGTCGTAGCCGTACAGCGGGCCGTCGGCGAGCTCCAGGCAGGACAGCAGCGGCTGGTCGTCCCGGAACCGGCCGTGCGCGGCGATGTGCGCGATGGGGGCGCCGTCCACCGCCGCCAGCACCCGTTCCGCATCGGCGGCGGCTCCGGTCAGCAGGCGCCCGCCACCGACCCGGTGCAGCGCCACGACCTCGCCCTCGGCGTGTTCCAGGCTCGGGCCGGACACCCACACCGGTTCGGCCGAGCCGCATTCGCGCGCCGCGTCGGTCCCGCCGCGCAGCCAGGCCCGCAACGACGGCGCGACGGTCACCCCGCGGCCGCGGCAGAGCGGGAGGGCGGCCCACGGCACCGCGTGCAGCGCGCCGGTCGGCACCACCACCAGCCGACGCCGCGGCGGCAGCACCACCGCCACCGGGCGCAGCAGCGGGCGCTGCTCGGCCGCCGCGGCCTCGGCGGCGCTCGCCGCGTACACGGCTCCCGCGCGCTGATCACCGGTCTCGGCCTGCCGGGCGAGCAGGTACCGCAGCCGCTGCGTGTCGTGCACCGCGTCGAGCTCGGCGCCGAGCTCGTGCAGCCGCGCGTTCCCGTCGACGACGGAGACCGCGTGCAGGATCCCCTCGTGCGCGAACAGGACCAGCAGGACGTCGCCGCGCAGCGCGGCGAGCACCTCGGCGGTCCCGGCGGGCTGCGCCGCGTCGATCGCCCCGCCGTCGACGAGCAGCGCCCGGTCCCGCACCCGCCGTTCCAGCGCACCGATCTCGGACAGCGCCGAGCGCAACCGGCTGCCGTCGGCCTCCGCCGCGCCGGACACCGCGGACCGCAGCCGGACCAGGGCCGAGCCCAGCTCCGGATCGGTGGGCGGGCGCACCGAGCGGCGGTGCGCCGCGCCCAGCCGGTGCCGTTCGACCCACCTCAGCACCAGCCGCGGATCACCGGAGCGCAGCGCGGCGCCGACCGCGACCGAGCCGAGCTCCTCGGCCAGCCCGAACGCCTCGATCCGCGGTTCCCACGCCGCGATCCCGCTCGCGTAGCTCGCCACCGCGCGCAACCCGCGGCGGCAGGCGGCGAACAACCGGTCGTGGTCCCCGGCATCCGCCGCCAGCAGCGACTCCGCCAGCCAGCCCACCGTCAGCTGCCGGGTCGCGCCGGGTCCGCCGCCGCGCCCGGGCGCGGCCAGCTCCAGCAGGGCGCGCGCCGTGCTCCGCCTCCCCGCCCGTGCCGCTTCCCGGCCGGCGACGAGCCACACCTCGGCGGCCGCCGTCGTCCAGCCGTGCTCGGCGCAGGCGTGCCCGGCGCGCCGCGCCGCGGCCAGCGCGTAGCGGGACACCTGTCCCACCCGCAGCCGCGCCTGCCACTCCACCGCCACCGCCAGCGCGGCCCAGGAATGCCGCCGCTGCGAGCGGAACAACCTGGCGGCGCACCGGGCCGGGCGGATCGCCGCTTCCGGATCGCCCGCTCGCAGCGCGCACCCGGCCAGGGCCAGCCAGGTGTCGCCGAGCCGCGCCACCCGGCCCAGCCGCTGCAACCGGGAAGCCGCGCGGTGCAGCTCCTCCCGCGCCTGGTCGTGCAGTCCCACCTCGGCCAGCGCTTCGGCCCGGTCGACACGGATCTCCGGGTGCCCGGCCGGGTCGGCCCCGGCGGCGCGCGCCTCGTCGAACAGCCGCAGCGCCCGCGGCAGGTCCCCGGCGCGCAGCGCCACGCAGCCCCGGTTGTGCCTGCACAGCGCGGCGCGCTGGTCCCGCCCCGCGGCGCGGAACCGGTGCTCGGCGGCGGCCAGGTCGGCCTCCGCCTCGTCGAGCCGATTGCGGTACAGGTGTGCGAGGCCGCGCGCGACGTGCGCGTTGGCCGCCCACTGGTGGTCCCCGCGCTCGGCAAGCCCCGGCAGCGCCGTCGAGAGCACCGCGACCGCCTCGTCCTGCCGGTCCTGCTGGAACAGCAGCACGCCGCGCAGGCAGCTCGCCCGCACCGCGTCCTGGCCGGTGAGCTGCTGGGCCGCGGCCTCCAGGTGCCGCCACGCCGCCTCCGGGTCTCCCCGGTCCAGCTCGACCCACGCGCAGGTGAGCAGGACCTGCGCGGCCCGATCGGGCAACCGTTCCCGCCGCGCCGCCGCCAGCGCGACCCGCGCGTGCTGCCGAGCCTCCGCGGATCGACCGCGCTCCACCGCGACCAGCGCCCGGATGTGCCTGGCCAGCACCCGCAGCTCGGGATCGCCGGAGCGGGCGAGCCAGCGGTCCGCCGCCCGCGCCGCCCCGTCCGGGTCCGCGCAGACCCGGTCCCGCCACCGCACCGCGGCCGAGATCGGCTCCGTGCTCGGCGCGAGGGCCGTCCCGGCGCTCAACAGACCAGCCAATCCGCGACGGCGGGCGCGGCGCCCACCGGCCGGAACACCAGGCCCAGCGGGCCCGCAGGCACGTCGGTCACCCGGAACGCGCCCGCCACGTCGAGCTCGGCGACGCACTGCCCGCCCGGATGCCGGAACAGCACGTCCCCCTCCGGCCTCCCCTGACCGGAGCGGCTGATCACCATGCCCGCGGCCCGGAATAGGCCCGGCACCGTCGGCACCAGGTCGAGCTCCACGATCCGCCCCGGCATCAGGAACGTGAGCACCCGCGGTTCCGCCGGATCCGGGGCGGCGCCACCGGACCGGACCGCGGCGGCCGCGTCGGCCGAGTCGCCGACCAGCTCCAACGCCGCCGCGCCCGACCGGGCACGCGCCAACCCGGCGGCGGCGTACGCGGCGTCGCGCACCCGCACCGGCGCCGGATCGCGGAGTTCGAACAGGTCGCGCAGCACGCGCAGCTCGGCGGGCATCCGGGGGCTCATCCGGCGGCCTCCTCGACGTTCCCGCCGGTCGCCAACCGTTCCCGCAGCGCCGCGAGGCAGCGGCCCTTCTTCGGGCCGATGCTGCCGCGCGGCATGCCGAGCGCCTGGCCGACCTGCGCGTAGCTGGCGTCCGGTGCCACCGCCACGACCCGCAGCAGCTGCTGGCAACGCCGGGAGAGCTGGGCGAACGCCTGCCACATCCGGGAGACCGCCACCGAGTGCAGCGCGCTGCTCTCCGGCCCGTCACCGGGATCCGGCAGGTCCAGCATCCCGGTGTCCCAGCCGACCGGAGATTCCCGGCGCCGGGCCTTCGACAGCCGGATCGCCTCGCGCCGGGCCGTCGTGGCCAGCCACCCTGGCAGCGCCCGCGGATCCCGCAGGGCGCCGAGGTTCTCCGCCAGCGACAGCCAGGTCACCTGGCACACGTCCTCGGCGTCGACGGCGCTCGGCGAGTACGCCCTGGCCGCCGCCCACACCACCGAGGCGTTGCGGTCGACGAGCTCCCGCCAGGCCGCAGGCTCACCGGCCGCGGCGCGGGCCAGCAACCGGGCGGCGTCGTCGGATTCGGAGACCTCGTGCACGGCGTGCATCGCGCTCCCTCCCCTCAAGATCGGTTTCCCGAGTAAGAGGAGCGAACCCCCCGCGCAGATTCACCGAACGCCGATTACCCCCCGAACGGGTAACGCCGCACCGCGTCCCGAGCGGCCCGGTCGGCGTCGGCCCCGTCCCGGACCGCGCTCGCCGCCGCGGCCGCGACCCGCGGCGCGGCGAACGACGTCCCGCTCCAGCTCGCGTACCCGTAGTGCCGCTCGCCGCGCCTCCCCGGCAGCAGCCGCACGTGGCTGCTCACCACGTCCACCCCCGGCGCGCACGCGTCCACCCAGTCGCCCGAGCCGGAGAACTCGGCCACCGCACCACCGGGCCCGCTCGCCGCGACGGCCAGCACCCCCGGCAGCGCGGCGGGCCAGAACGGCCGGGACGAACCGTGGTTCCCGGCGGCGGCCACCACCACCGCACCGCCGAACCGCGCGAGCTCGGCCTCCAGCGCGGGCGGGCACCGGTCGCCCGGCGTGTGGCACCCGGCCGTCAGCAGCACCACGTCCACCCGCTCCCCGCCGCGGCGCAACGCGCGCAACCCTGCGGCGACGGTGAGGTCGTCGGTGAACCCGAGCGAGGACAGCACCCGGTGCGCCCGCACCACCACCCCCGGCGCGTGCTGCAGCAGCACGCCGGAGACGAAGGTGCCGTGCCCGGCCTGCCGGTCCTGCTCGGCGTCGTCGTCCGCGTCCAGGACCTCCGGCACCGGGTCGAACCGGTCCCGGCCCGCGAACCACGGATGCGGGTCGCAGCCGGTGTCGAGCACCCCGACGGTGACGCCCCACCGCTCCCGGGCCGGTTCCGGGACCGGCGCCGCAGGCTCCGCCTCCGCGCCCGTGCCGAACAGCACCGGGGCGCCGAACATCGTCGCGGACCCGACGTGCACGTGGTTGGCGCTCACCTCGGCGAACTCGTCGGCGATGGCCACGCAGCGATCTCGTTCGGACGTGCGCAGCCGGATCCGCGCGAGCTCCAGCCCGTCGTCGTGGTCGATGCCGTCCACCCAGCGGCGCAACCGGGACAGCACCGGGTCCAGCGAGCCGCGCGCGGTGATCAGCTCCCCGCGCCGCACCAGGCATTCGCCGGGGCCGCCGGGATCGTGGACCAGCAGGTCGTGCCCGTAGCGCGCCCAGCTCTCGCCGAGCTCCGCGACCGTCAACCGGGTGCCCGAGATCGAATCCACAGGGGACACTGTGCGATGGGTCACCACGATCGTCCACTTGAGGCATGCCGTCGGGTGAAATCTCCTGGCATCCCGGTGGCATCGAGCCAGCAGTGTTCGCCGCAACCGGTGGTAAGACACCGCCTGTCCGGGTGGTTGATACCGAGAAGGGCTGCCACCCATCCTATGGCGAGAGGAGCATTGACCCCTCGCGTTCGGCGGGAGCGGACCGACAGGCGGTGGTGAGGGTGACCGGGAGCTGGCGCAGGCGCTGGCCGCTCCTGCGCGCCTGGACCGCCCGCGCCGCCGCGACCGCGGGACTCGTCGGCGGCGCCTGGTTGCTGGCCGCGGGCCCGGCCGAGGCCGCACCGCAGCCGGACGTGGTGCCCGCGGTACGGGTCGAGGTGGCGAAGCCCGCCATCTCGTCGCCGGCCGCCGTCCGGCCCGCCATCGCCCGGCCCGACCCCGTCGAGATCACGGCGCCCAACGCCCCGGAACCGGTCCACGAGGACGTCCCCACCGATGCGGTGCAGCTCGGCGTCGCCGACCTCGCCGCCGACATCACGAGCGGCGTGCGCGCGGAGCTCGAACCGGTCGTCGAACCCGCGGAACCCGACCGCACCGAGCCGGACCTGGTGCAGCTGCTCCCCGACCGCGGCGGCACCGGCGCGGTGGCGACCACCGCACCACCGCCGGACGTCGCCACACCTCGCGCTCAGGCCCCGGAACGCGTCGAACCGGCTCCGCCCGTGCGGACCGAAGCTCCCGACACCGCCCAGCACCTCTCCGCACCCGCACCCGAGCCGCAGCACCAGGCCGCGCCGACGCCCGCACCGGTCGAGCACGGTGGCACCGCACCGCACCAGGGTCCGCCGGTCGGGCCGCCCGCCGTGGTGACCGCTTCCGCGGCGCCGAGCGGGTCCGGGCACGGCCTGCGCTGGATGCACGCCGTGCTGCCGGCCCGGCCGCACCTGCCCGGGCCGGTGCGCGCCGTCGGCGGCCACGTCGAAACGGTCATCTCGCGCGGCATCGCGCTGATCGAACCGTCCACCTCCCCCGACTGAACCGGACCGGCGGCACCCGGCACCGGGGCCGCCGCACCACCGAGGTCTCCGGTCCGGCCGACTGCGCCAGGCAGGACCGGTCGCGGGGCGCCCGCAGGCACGTGCACCAGGAACCTTGACCCCTCCTGAGCTGCGTGCCGCGCCCCGGTCCCGGTGCCGCGCTGCCCCAGCGGCGCCGGGACCACGCCCGAGATCGCCTTCCGGCACGACGAGGGGCCGTGCCGGAAGGCGGTCCGGGTGCTCAGCTGATCGGCACCTCCAGCGGCCCCGGGTCGGGCATCCCGTCGAACCGGCCCGCCGCCGCGGCCAGCCGGCGCACGACCTCCCGGTGCTGCTCGACCGGCAGCGCGTACGGGATCCGCAGGTAGCGCTCCAGGTGGCCGTGCACCGCGAACCGGGATCCGGGCACCAGCCGCAGCCCGTGCTCCTCGGCGGCGATCGCGAACCTGCTGCTCACCGGAGTTCCCAGGTCGCACCACAGCGACAGCCCGCCGTCCGGGATCCGGAACCGCCAGCCCGGGACCTGCTCCGCGAGTTCCGCGATCATCGAGTCGCGCATCCCCGTCACCTCCTCCCGCCGTCGCCGCAGCGCCGGCTCCGGATCGGCCAGCAGCTCGGCCAGCACCAGCTGCTCCAGCACCGGGCTGCCGAGGTCCATCACCGCGCGCTCCAGCAGCAGGCGCTGCACCAGGTCCTCGGGCGCCCGCACCCATCCGAGCCGCATGCCGCCCCAGAACGCCTTGCCCGCCGAGCCGATCGTGATCACCCGGTCGTCGCCGAACGCGGCCACCGGTGGCGGCGGGGTGCGTCCGGTCAGGTCCAGTTCGACCAGGGTTTCGTCCACGACGGCCGTGGTGCGGGTGCGGCGCAGCATCGCGACCAGGCGTTCCCGGTCCTGCGCGGTCATCTGGATGCCGGTGGGGTTCTGGAAGTCCGGGATCAGGTAGGCCAGCTTCGGCGTGGTCTGCTGCAGCGTGGCGGACACCAGGTCCAGGTCCCAGCCCTCCGCGAGCATCGGCACCGCCACCGCCTCGGCGCCGGCACCGCGGATCGCCTGCAACGGGTTCGGGTAGGTGGGGTGCTCGACCAGCACCCGTTCGCCCGGGGAGACCAAGGTGCGCAGCACCAGCGCGAAGGCGTGCTGCGCGCCATTGGTGACCAGCACCTGCCGCGGGTTCGTCGGCAGGCCGCGGCGGGCGTGGTGCTCGGCGATGCGTTCGCGCAGTTCCGGCAGCCCGAGCGCCTGGTAGCCGTGGCCGCCGAGCTCCGCCGGGATGCGGCAGCGCGCGCGGTCCAGCGCGGCGGTGAACTCCGGCGGCGCGGGCAACGTGGCCTGCGCGAGGTTGATCAGGTCGGGGGTGCTGGGCGGCCAGCCGCCGGGGTCGGTGTGCGCCCGGTCGCCGGGCAGCCGCACCCACGAGCCGGAGCCCTGCCTGCTGGCCGCGAAGCCCTCGTCGCGCAGCAGGTCCAGCGCCCGCACCACGAGGGTGCGGCTCACCCCGAGCGCGTCGGCGAACTCGCGCTCCGCGGGCAGCCTGGTTCCGGGGGGAAGCCTGCCGTCGAGCACGAGCTGCCGCACCGCCTGGTGCAGCCCGCCGGAGGTGGCGCGGCCGGAGTGCCAGCTGCCGAGCAGTTCCGCGATGCCGCGGGAGCCGATTCGTCCTATCACGCGAGACACGAGTCCAATAGTTCCAGATTGGCTATCGTGATCGAGGCCAATCTCGACGTATCAACGACTCATGGCTTCAACCACCACCCCAGTGGATCTTTCACCGATGCCGGTGTCGGTGCGCCCGACGGCCCGGCTGGCGCAGCTGTTCGGCGGCTTGGCGCTCTACGGCACGAGCATGGCGCTGATGGTGCGCGCCGAGGTCGGCCTGTCGCCGTGGGACGTGCTGCACGACGGGCTGACCCAGCGCCTCGGGTGGAGCTTCGGGGCCGTCACGGCGCTGACCAGCGTCGTGGTGCTCGCGCTGTGGATCCCGCTGCGGCAGCGGCCGGGCATCGGAACGGTGGCGAACGTGGTGGTCATCGCGGTCTCGGTGGACCTCGTGCTGGGGCTGCTGCCGCCGTTGCACTGGTTGCCGGGGCAGGTGGCGCTGTTCGTGGCCGGCCTGGTGCTGAACGGGTTCGCGACCGCGGTGTACGTCGGCGCCCGGCTCGGGCCGGGTCCGCGCGACGGGCTGATGACCGGCCTGCACGCGCGCACCGGCTGGTCGGTGCGGCTGGTGCGGACCGGGATCGAGGTGGGCGTGCTGGTCGTCGGCTGGGCGCTCGGCGGTTCCGCGGGATTCGGGACGGTGCTGTACGCGGTGGGGATCGGGTGGATCACCCAGTTGTTCCTGCCGCTGGTGACGGTCCCGGGCCGCCGATGATCGGGGGCGTGGCGGACGTCGAGGTGGCCGAGCGGCCGGGCGATCGGTTGACCCCGGGAGCGGGGATGAGCGAGGACGTGGTGCTGGTGCTGCCGAACGCGGTGGCGGTGCTGGACGGCGCGACCTCGCTGCGACCGGACTCCCGGTCCGGCGGCTGGTACGCGGAGCGGCTGGCCGGGGCGCTGGAACCGCGGCTGGTGGATCGGAGCGCCGATCTGGCGGATGTCCTGGCCGAGTCGATCGCCGAGGTGGCGGCCCGCTTCGACCTCCGCCCCGGCGAGTCGCCGTCCAGCACGGCGGCGCTGCTGCGCTGGGACGAGGAGCAGGTGGAGGCCCTGGTGCTGGCGGACAGCCCGATCGTGCTGGACACCTCGGCCGGCGTGCGGGCGGTGACCGACGACCAGCTCGCCGCGCTGCGCCGCCGGAACCAGGGTCGCCGGAACCAGGGTCGCCGGAACCGGGGCGGCGGATTCCGGGACCGGCTCCGATCCGGCGGCGGGTTCGGAGCCGGGCACCGGGCGGCGCTGGGTGCGGCGATGGGCCGGACCTCGCGGTGGCGCAACGTCGAAGGCGGCTTCTGGGTGGCCGAGGCGGTGCCGGAAGCCGCCGCGCACGCCACCCGCGCGCGGTGCCCCCGCCACGAGGTGCGGGCGGCGCTGGTGATGACCGACGGCGTGTCCTGCGGCGTGCAGGACTACGGGATCTTCCCCGGTTGGCCGGAGCTGCTGGCCGCGGCGGAACGCGACGGCCCGGACGCCGTGCTGGCCGAGGTGCGGGCCGCGGAGGACGCCGATCCGCGGGGCGAGCGCTGGCCGCGGCCCAAGCGGCACGACGATCAGGCGCTGGCGCTGGTCCGGTTCGCCGACGACGCCCGGACCCACGATCCGGGGAAAAAAGATCTCTGCACCTAGAGACAATCCGCATACCACCAAGTAACCTGGTGGTGTCCACCTGACCCCCAGGGGTGGACTTCACGCCCCCGCACTCCCGGTGACCCCCAGGCCGGTCGAGCGCGGGGGCGTCCTACGTTCGGGTGGAGTTTGTTTTCCTGCGCAACGGAGTTCCGCTTCACTCGTTTGAGTGGGCAAGGGAACCTGCCGCCACTGTCGGCAGTCGTACCGACGGCACGCAGCACGACTCCGAAATGGGGAGGGATCGCCCGTGGACTTGCACACCCGGATCGAACTGTTCGGTGGTCCAGAAGACGGTCGGGAGATCACCCTGCCCGCGGGCGCGGCCGGCGGGCCGCTCTCCCCCATCCCCGTCCCCCGCGACGGCGAGGACCCGACCGCCGCTTATGTGAAGGACCACCAGCGGCCGCACGGGGTGTGGATCTACAAGTACACGGTCAGCCCGACGATCCGGCAGTCCCCGGTGCAGTGAGACCACCGCGGTAGGCGGTGGGCTCGGCGGGGTCGGCTCGGTGCGGCGAGCCCGGCGGTGCAGCCAGCGCGGTGAAACTGGTGCGGTCCGGCCAGTGCAGTGGACCTGGCGCGGCCCAGCCAGTGCAGTGAACTTTATGCGGTCCGGCGACGCGGTGGACTCGGTGCGATTCTGCCGACGCGGTCGACTCAGTGCGGCGAACCCGGCGGAGGTAGCCCGGCAGCGCGGCGAACCCGGCACGGCCCGGCCGGCGGCGTGAACCTGGTGCGGCTCGGCAGGCGCAGCGAACCTGATGCGGTCCAGCCGGCGCAGTGGACTTGGCGCGGTGACCCGGACCGAAGATTCGGCAGCGCGGTGAACTCCGCGCGGTGAGCCCTGGAGCAGCGGCTCCGGCGTGCGGCTCGCCAGCTCGCACCCGGCGCGGCGCCTCCGGCGCGCGGGTGGCACGGAACCCCGACATCACCCCTCTCCGATGTGACCCCGATCACCTAGGGCAACCGGTTGCTTCCCGTCGCGTCTTCCGGACAGATCACGAAGCAAGCGACAATTTCGGAGGCAATCATGCGCAGCACCGCCATCGTGGGTTCCGTTCTCGCCGCAGGCCTTTCCCTCGTCGGCATCGCCGGTCTCGCCGGAGTCGCGAATTCGGAGGCCACCACGAACTTCATGGGCGCCAAGTCGAGCTACCCCTCGGTGCCGGGCCCGCAGCCGATGGACGTGGCCCACGGCACCCTCCAAGCACCCGACGGCTCCTACTGGGACGTGTACTCCCGAGACGTGAGCGGTGGCCACGCCGGCGCCGAGAACGCGCACAACGTCATCGGCCTTTACCTCGACCTCGACCCGTCGCAGGTCAGCGACCCCAACGGCTACGCCGAAGACGTCTTCGGCAACTACGACTGCTCGCTCGTCACCCAGGAGGACACCCCGCGCATGGGAGTGAGCTGCGACGACGGCCAGCTCCCGGTCGTCGCCTTCCAGCAGGCGAGCTGACCGGCGGCACCACGCCCGCCGAGCTCCACCCACGCACCACCCGCCGACACGGCGATCGAATCCAGCGCATCGCGCGAACCATTCCACTCCAGCACGAATGACCCGATCGCCCTCGCACGCCCGAATTCGCCACCACTGAATTCCACGACACCGAATTCCACGGCGCCGAGAACAAGTCGGCAGCAATCCGGGACCGCGCACAATTCCGCGACGATCCCCACCATTCCCCCGGCCCCCCCCCCCCCCCCCCCCCGGGGGGGGGGGCGGGGGGCGCGCCCCCCCCCCCCCCCCCGCGCCCCGCGCACCGCGGCCCGGGCACGGCCCCCGCCGCCGCG
>NZ_JAIUKB010000160.1:0-9845 GCF_020176785.1 Saccharopolyspora sp. 6V
TGTGGGTTTTTGGGGTGGTTGTGGGTTCCTGTCTTTTGGGGGTGGGGGGGGGTGTGGGTTTTCACAAAAAAGCGGGGGGTGTTCTGGCGCAGGGGGGCTAGGGCGGGGGCGTGGGCGTTCCTGGGCTGGTGGGGGTCGATGGTGCGGGAGCCGCGGAGGGTGGGCCAGTCCCGGGTGAGGAAGATGTCCTTGATGGAGGTGGGCACGCCGTCGAGGCGGCCGCGGGGTTCGCCGCGGGCCCAGCGGGTTTCGGCGGCGCGGGCCTGGTCGAGGGCGCGGTCGGCGTCGACGAGGCAGTAGGCGTTGACGGCGGGGTCGGCGTCGGCGATGCGGGTGAGGGTGGCTTCGGTGGCTTCGACGGGGGAGAGCTCCCCGGTGGCGAAGCGTTCGAGCATGTCGGTGGCGGTGAGGTCCGCCGGGGTGGTGGCGTGGGTGGGTGCCGCGTCTGGGGTCGAGGTCATCGGTTCCGCTCCGTTCCGCTGACGTAGCCGCGCTGCTTGTCCACTACGTTGCGCAGTTCGCCGCCGTGGGCGTAGCTGCGCAGGTTGTCCAGGAAGAGTTCCACCAGTTCGGTGGTCCAGCCGATGGTGTCGCCGGACATGTGCGGGGAGATCAGGACGTTGGGCATCTCCCACAGAGGTGAGGTGCTGGGGAGGGGTTCGGTGTCGAAGACGTCGAGGGCGGCGCCGGCGATGGTGCCCGCTTCGAGGGCTTCGACGAGGTCGGGTTGGACGACGAGTTCGCCGCGCCCGACGTTGATCAGGCGTGCGGTGGGCCGGAACCGGGTGAGGACGTCGGCGTCGATGAGCCCGTGGGTCTGCTCGGTCAGGGGTGCGGCGAGCACGACGTAGTCGTAGTCGCCGAGGACGTCGTGGAGCCGGTCGGAGGCGTGCACGGTGCCGAAGTCGGGGTCGCCGGTGCGGGCGACGCGTCCGGCGCCGTGCACGTGGAGTCCGGCGGCGGTGAGCCTGCCTGCGATGGCGCGTCCGATGGGGCCGGTGCCGACGACGAGGGCGGCCTTGCCGGTGATGCGTTCGGTTTCGCGGTGGCGCCATTCGCGGCGATCTTGCAGGCGCACGCTGGTGTGCAGGTCCTTGGCGAAGGCGAGGACGGTGGCCAGGACGTATTCGGCCATGGGTGCGTCGAAGATGCCGCGGGAGTTGGTGAGGGCGACCTGGGAGTCGAGCAGGTCGGGGAACAGCAGCCGGTCGACGCCGGCGCTGGCGGCGTGGACCCAGCGCAGCGCGTCGGCGTGCGCCCAGGTGTCGGCGACGGCGTCGGAGCGGAAGTCCCACACGAACAGCACGTCGGCGCCGGGCAGTGCGGTGGCGAGCTCGTCCTCGGTGGTGGGGCGGAGTTCGGCGGCCGCGGCGATGCGGTCCATGGCCGGTGGCGGGTTGCCACCGTGGAGGACGACGACGGTGGGGGTGTGGTGGGTCATGACCTGCCTTCGCGGTCGTCGGGGTGGGGTGCGCGTCGTCGCGGCGTTCCGGGCGATCGCGCCTGCCTGGCTGCCGATCATGGCCTGGAGTCGATCGTCGTCCGGGGATTGACACGCTAGGAAGCGCTCGTAGGATTGTCAACAATCCGCAGGTACCTCGCTGCGGGGCCGCCACCGGTCGGTGCGCGCGGCCCGCGGGGGAGGTCTTCGGCCCTGGGCAGGGCACGGCGTGACCGGTGGTGGTCGCGAGCCGAGACCGCGGAGACCGATTCCCATCTGCACGTCCCCCTCATGGAACGGAATTCACCATGCCCAGGTACCTGTCGATCACGTTGGAGAAGCGCGGTGTCTCGTGCGTGGCGGAGTTGCTGGACGCCGACGCGCCCCGAACATGCGAGGCCGTGTGGCAGGCGTTGCCGCAGGCGGGCCCGGTGCACCACGCGAAGTACGCGCGCAACGAGATCTACACGATGGTCGAGCGCTTCGCCGCGCGGGAACCGGGTCAGGAGAACCCGACGGTGACGCCGATCCCCGGTGACCTCGTGTACTTCTCCTTCGACAGCGGGATGCTCGACCGCGGGTTCAAGGAGGAGAAGGACCTGCAGGAGCTGCCGGGGGTGATCGACCTGGCGATCTTCTACGGGCGCAACAACCTGCTGCTCAACGGGGACGTGGGCTGGGTGCCGGGCAACGTCTACGGCTCCATCGTGGAGGGCTTGGCGGAGTTCGCGGCGGCCTGCAACGACGTGTGGCGCGCGGGCAGCGTCGGGGAGCGGTTGCGCTACGAACGCCGCTCGGGCTGACGGGGGCCGGACCGATGCCACCGGAGGACCTGCTGGGCGGGCTGCCGGGTCCGGTGCCGCAGCGCGGGGTGGGCGTGGTCGCCCCGTTCGACCTGGCGATGGATCGCGAGTTGTGGCGGTGGACGCCGCCGGAGGTGTCGCTGTACCTGACGCGGACCGCGTTCGTGCCGGTGCCGATGACGGTGGAGATGGCGTCGTTGATCTCCGACGAGGCGGCGGTGCACGCCGCGACGCGCGACCTGCTGACCCCGGAGCCGGAGGTGGTGGCCTACGCGTGCGCGTCGGGCAGTTTCGTCGACGGTGCGGCCGGGGAGCGGAACCTGACCTCGGTGATGCGGGAGGCGGGTGCGCCCGCGGCGGTGACGACCTCGGGTGCGCTGGTGCAGGCGCTGGAGGTGCTCGGGGCGCGGCGGGTGGCGATCGCGACGCCGTACGTGGCGAACGTGACCGAGCGGCTGGTGGGGTTCCTCGGCGAGCACGGTGTCGAGGTGGTCACCAGCGTGGGGCTGGGCCTGCTGGGCCGGATCTGGCAGGTCGGGTACCGGCAGGTGGTGGACATCGTGCGCTCGGCGGACCGCCCGGACGCGGAGGCGATGTTCATCAGCTGCACGAACCTGCCGACCTACGACATCATCGGGCCGCTGGAGCAGGAGCTGGGCAAACCGGTGCTCACGGCGAACCAGGTGACGATGTGGGCGGCGCTGCGGTCGATGGGGTTGCCCGCGGTGGCCCCGCAGCAGCGGCTGGTGCGGGCGTGTGCCGCGCCGGCCGCCTGATCGGCGCCGCTGCGGCGTGTCGATCGAATTACGAAAGCGTTTCTGCCATGTCGGGCGGCCCCGAACCGTGCGGTAACATTGTCGACAATTGACCGCCGGTCCGGTGTCGTTCGCCCGTGGTCCCGTCGGGATCGCGGGGCGATCAAGGAGGGAGCTGCCGGTGTCGACCACCGCGGGAATTCTCTACCCCGGATACAGCGCCGAGGACGACTACCCGGCCCTGCAACGGTTGCTCGGCGAGGACGTCGCGCTGCCGCTGGTGCACACCGAGATGCGCGAGGACGCCCACCGGGTGGACGCGCTGCTCGACGTCGGTTCCGACGAGGTCCTGGCCGACGGTGCCCGCGCGCTGCTGGCCCACGAGGTCGAAGCGGTGATCTGGGCGTGCACCAGCGGCAGCTTCGTCTTCGGCTGGGACGGGGCCCGCGAGCAGGTGGAGAAGTTGCAGGCCGTGACCGGGCTGCCGACCTCCAGCACCTCGTTCGCGTTCGTGCACGCCGCCGCGCGCCTCGGGCTGCGGCGGGTGGCGGTCGCCGCGACCTACCCGGCCGACGTCGCCGACCGGTTCGCGGCGTTCCTGGCGCACGGCAGCATCGAGGTCACCCGGCTCTCCAGCCGCGGCATCGTCACCGCCGCCGAGGTCGGCACGCTGGGCCGGGAGCAGGTGCTGGAGTTCGCCGCGGCCAACGACGATCCACCCGCGCAGGCACTGCTGATGCCGGACACGGCGCTGCACACCGCGCAGTGGCTCGACGAGCTCGAAGGGCGCGTGGGCAAGCCGGTGCTGACCGCCAACCAGGTCAGCGCGTGGGAAGTGCTGCGACTGGCCGGGGACACCCGCGCCCGCGAAGGGCTCGGGGCGTTGTTCCGGCAGACCGGTCCGGCGGACGGGCCGCTCGGGGGAGCGGGCCCGCACTAGCGGAGGCGATGAGGAGATGGTGTCGGTGCTCGGAGTCGACGAGCAGAACCAGCACGGCGAGTTAGAGCCGGTGCAGCGCAAGTCCACCGCGGCGATCGTGGCCGACCAGCTGCGCTCGGCGATCATGTACGGGTCGTTGCCGCCGGGCAGCCAGATGGGCGAGGCGGAACTGGCGTCCCGGCTCGGGGTCAGCCGCGGCCCGCTGCGGGAGGCGATGCAGCGGCTGGTGCAGGAAGGGCTGCTGCACAGCGAACCGCACCGCGGGTTGTTCGTGACGACGCTGGACGCCGACGACGTCGCCGACATCTACCTGGCGCGGCTGGCGGTGGAGCGCGCGGCGTGCGAGCGGATCGTGCGCCACCACCGGGTGGAGGCGGTCGCGGAGCTGACCGCCGCGCAGGCCCGCATCGTCTCGGCCGCGGGCCTGGGTGATGCGATCGAGCTCTCCGACGCCGACCAGGAGTTCCACGAAACCCTGGTGCGGGTCTCGGGCAGCCCCCGGTTGCAGCGGATGGCGCAGACGCTGCTGGTGGAGAAGCGGATGTGCCTGACGGCGTTGCAGGACAAGTACACCGCGGACCCGCAGACCCTCGTCGACGAGCACGCGGGCCTGGTGGATGCGATCGAGTCCGGCGACGAGGCGCTGCTGCTGGCGAGGCTGGAGGCGCACATGAACGACGCGCTGGAGCGGCTCAACGCCTTCGCCCCGCTGCTGTCGGAGTCCGACGCGAGCTGACCGGCCGGCGCCGGGCCGCGGTGGGGCGGCCCGGCGCGGAAGACAGGTCAGTGCGCGGGCGCGACCGGTTCGGGCAGGCCCGCTTCGGCGCGCACCGCGCGGCCGGTGACCTCCACGGCCTTCAGCGCGTCCACGACGGCGTCCGCGGTCACCGGGAACGGCAGGTTGTGGATCGTCTCGTCCGGGTGGCAGGCCGCTTCGGCCGCGGTGCGCAGCACCGAGTCGTCGGCGTCGCCGAGCCCGGCTTCGGTGAGCGTGGTGGGCAGGCCGACACGGGTGGTGAACTCGACGAAGTCGTGGATCTCGCTGCTCGGGCGGCCTTCCAGGATCAGCTGCGCGATCGACCCGATGTTGACCTTCTGGCCGTGGGCGAGGCCGTGGGTGTGCGGGACGGCGGTGAGCCCGTCGTGGATGGCGTGGGCGGCGGCGAGCCCGCCGGATTCGAAACCGAGCCCGGACAGCAGCGTGTTGGCCTCCACGACCTCTTCCACCGCGGGCGTGACCAGGTGGCGTTCGACGGCGCGCACCGCGGGGATCGCCGATTCGTGCAGGATGTCCCAGGACAGCTGCGCCAGCGCTGCTCCGGCGCGGGTCGCGGCCCCACCGGCCATGGTGGTGGCGTTGGACTGGCGCACGGCGCGGGCTTCGATCCAGGTGGCCAGCGCGTCGCCGATCCCGGCGACGAGGAACCGGGCGGGCGCGTCGGCGACCAGCTGGGTGTCGACGAGGACCAGCGCGGGGTTGCGGTGGTAGAAGCGGTAGGACTCGAAGGAGCCGTCGGCGGTGTAGACGACCGACAGCGCCGAGCAGGGCGCGTCGGTGGAGGCGACGGTGGGGACGCTGACCACGGGCAGCCCGGTGTCGTCGCCGGCGGCCTTGGCGGTGTCGATCGGTGCGCCACCGCCGACTCCGACGATCACGTCGGCGCCCTGGGTGCGGACGGCTTCGGCGACGCGGCCGCTCTCGGCGGCGGTCGGCACTCCGCCGAACCGGTCGAACAGCACCGGCAGCCCGGCTGCGGTGAACGATGCGGTGATCGCGTTCTCGGTCAGCCCGCGCACCACGTCGTCGGCGAGCACCAGCGGGCGGGCACCGAGCTTCGCCACGTAGGAACCCAGCGAGTCCAGGGCGCCGCGGCCCTGCACGTAGCGGCCGGGCGAGATCAGCGTGCGCAGTGCTGCGGACGTGTCGGTCATGGATGGTGCCCTTCCTGCGTTCGACCCGGTGGACCGGGGTTCGCCCCGAGGGGATCGTGTGGTGCCCGCACGCGGCAACCCGCTGCTCCACATGCTGATAACGCGCTACCCGCGACGTGCCGGAGCGGAAACGCCCCGGCGGTGTCGGTGCAGGTCGCGGGTTCGGGCGAGCGTGCCGGGCCGGTCCCCGCGTGATCGGTGTCGCAGTGCGGGGCGGTTTCAGCGCCGCGGCAGGAACGCCAGGGCCCGCCGGGCGTCGGCGGTGCCGAGTTCGGCGAGGCGGGTGCGCCAGAACGCCCACCGCTCGGGGGTGAAGCCGTGGCCGCGGATCCCGCGGTCCCGCGCCAGCGGCCCGAGCCGGTCGGGTCCGCGGTCGTGGTCGGCGTACGTCCGGCGGGTGCGGGCGAACCCGGCCAGCACCGGCCCGCTGTGCTCGGCCCAGCGCAGCACCGCGGCCAGGTCCGCGGGCGGTTCGGGGTGTTCGAGGTGCTCGCGCAGCGCCCACAGGGCGTGCAGGGAGAAGTCGATGCCCGCGGTGGTCAGGCGGGCGGCGAACGCGGCCAGCGGCACGGCACTGGTGGGGTCGGCGTCGCAGGCCTCGCGCAGCTGTGCGCCGAAGCAGGGCAGGTCGGTGAACACCTCCAGCCCCCACACCCGGTCGGCGCCGGGCAGCGGGCCCAGCTCGCGCAGCGCCACCAATAGCGCGACCAGCGCGGGCTGGGTGCCGGGGCGGGTGCGGGCGGTGGTGAGCACCGGCTGCCAGGCGGCCCAGAGGATCTCGGCGGTCGCGTCCTCGCCGAGGCCTGCGGTGCTGGCGCGGCGCACCGGTGCGGCGAAGCGTTCGGCGCAGGCGGTGGGTGGTTCGTCGCCGCGCAGGTGCTCGGCGAGCAGCGCCCGGTAGTGCTCGGCGGCGGTCTCGTGATCCACCGGGGCGACGCTACCGGCCCCGGACGTGGCGGGGGGGGGCGCGCAGCGCACGCGGGGCACCGGATCCGGTTGCGGAGCAGCGGGTCACAGGCCGCCGATGGCGATGTACTTGGTCTCCAGGAACTCGTCGATGCCGACCTTGCCGCCTTCGCGGCCCAACCCGGAGGCCTTGACCCCGCCGAACGGGGCGGCCGGGTTGCTCACCACGCCCTGGTTGAGGCCGATCATGCCGCTCTCCAGGGCTTCGGAGACGCGCAGCGCCCGGTTGAGGTCGCGGGTGTAGACGTAGGCGACCAGCCCGTACTCGGTGTCGTTGGCCTGGTCGATGGCGCTCTGCTCGTCGGTGAAGGTGCTGATGGGCGCGACCGGCCCGAAGATCTCCTCGCGGGTCATGCGCGCTTGGGCGGGCACGTTCTTGAGGACGGTCGGCGGGTAGAAGTAGCCCTCGCCGTCGTGGCGGGAGCCGCCGACGACGACCTCGGCGCCGTGCCCGACGGCGTCGTTGACGAGTTCGTCGACCTTGCCGAGCTGGGTGGCGTCGATCAGCGGGCCCACCTGCACGTCGTCGGCGACGCCGCGGCCGAGGCGCAGCGACCCCATGCGTTCGGCGAGGCGGCGGGAGAACTCGTCGGCGACGTCGGCGTGCACGTAGAACCGGTTGGCCGCGGTGCAGGCCTCGCCGATGTTGCGCATCTTGGCCTGCATGGCGCCTTCGACGGCGGTGTCGAGGTCGGCGTCGGCGAACACCAGGAACGGGGCGTTGCCGCCGAGTTCCATCGACACGTTGAGGACCTGCTCGGCGGACTGCTCGATGAGCTTGCGGCCCACCGAGGTGGAGCCGGTGAAGGAGAGCTTGCGGGCGCGCCCGTCGCGGATCATCGGTTCCATCACGGCACCGGCGCCGACGGCGGTCACCACGTTGAGCACCCCGTCGGGCAGGCCCGCTTCCTGCAGGATCTCGGCGAGCGCGAGCATCGACAGCGGCGTCTGGTGCGCGGGTTTGATCACCGAGGTGCAGCCGGCGGCGATGGCCGGGCCGATCTTGCGGGTGCCCATGGCCATCGGGAAGTTCCACGGGGTGATCAGCAGGGTGGGGCCGACGGGCTGCTGGGTGACCAGGAAGCGGCCGGTGCCGCTGGGGGCGACGGCGTAGTCGCCGCCGATGCGCACGGCTTCTTCGGCGAACCAGCGGAAGAACTCCGAGGCGTAGGTGATCTCGCCGCGCGCTTCGGGTAGCGGTTTGCCCATTTCCAGGGTCATCAGCAGGGCGAGGTCCTCATGGCGCTGCTGGATGAGCTCGTAAGCGCGGCGCAGGATCTCCCCGCGTTCCCGCGGCGGGTGCTTGGCCCAGGTGGCCTGGGCTTCGTGCGCGGCGGCGAGGGCGGCGATGCCGTCTTCGGGGCTGGCGTCGGCGACCGAGCACAGCGCGCGCCCGGTGGAGGGGTCTTCGACCTGGTAGGTGCGGTCGCCGGTGGCCGCGCGCCACTTGCCGCCGATGAGCAGCTGCTTGGGGGCGGCGTCGACGACGGCGGCCTCTCGGGACTCGGTGCCTGCGGGGGAGCTGCTGGAGGTGCTCATCTCTGTTCTGCGGGCCTTCCGTGTCGGCGGGTGGACATGACGCAGCCGTGATGGTTGCATGTCCCTCGCGATTGTCAACAATCCTACATTGCTTGGAGTCGGACATGGCTGAGCTCTCGCCGGCGTTGAAGCAGGCGACACCAGTGCTGGCCGCCCGCGGGGAGGGCGTCTACCTCTACGACGAGGACGACCGCCGCTACCTCGACTTCACCGCCGGCATCGGCGTCACCAGCACCGGACACTGCCACCCCCGCGTGGTCGAAGCAGCGCAGCGCCAGGTGGGCACTCTGATCCACGGCCAGTACACGACGGTCATGCACCGGCCGCTGCTCCAGCTGACCGAACGCCTCGGCGAGGTGCTGCCCGCCGGGCTGGACCGGATGTTCTACGTCAACTCCGGCAGCGAAGCAGTGGAGGCCTCGGTGCGGCTGGCCCGCCAGGCCACCGGGCGCCAGACCATCGTCGCCTTCCACGGCGGGTTCCACGGCCGCACCATGGGCGCCGGGGCCCTGACCACCTCCGGGATGAAGGTGCGCGCCGGGATCGGGCCGATGATGCCGGGCGTGGCGTTCAGCCCGTTCCCCGAGACCTACCGGCACGGCTGGTCGGAGGCCGAAGCGGTGCGCTTCGCCCTCGCCGAACTCGACCAGCTGCTGCTGACGGTGACCTCCCCGAAGGACACCGCCGCGTTCATCGTCGAGCCCGTCCTCGGCGAAGGCGGCTACATCCCCACGCCCCCGGAATTCCTCGAAGGGCTGCGCGAACGCGCCGACCACCACGGCATCCTGCTCATCGCCGACGAGGTGCAGACCGGTGTCGGGCGCACCGGGAAGTTCTGGGGCCACCAGCACTCCACCATCACACCCGACATCCTGATCACCGCCAAGGGCATCGCCAGCGGCTTCCCCATCTCCGGCATCGCCGCCTCCGCCGAACTGATGGGCAAGGCGTGGCCCGGTTCGCAGGGCGGCACCTACGGCGGCAACGCGGTCGCCGCGGCCGCCGCCCTGGCCACCCTGGACGTGGTGCGCGACGAGCACCTCGTGGACAACTCCGCCGAACAGGGCGCCCGCCTGCAGGAAGGGCTGCGCAAGGTCGCCGCCGAACACCCCGTCATCGGCGAGGTCCGCGGCCGCGGCCTCATGATCGGCAACGAGTTCACCACGCCGGACGGCGCACCCGACACCGCCACCGCCACCCGCGCGCACGCCGCCGCCGCCGAACGGGGCCTGCTGCTGTTGACCTGCGGTCCCGCGGGCAACGTGGTGCGGATGATTCCGCCGCTGATCGTCACCGCCGAACAGGTCGACGACGGCGTCGCCCTGTGGTCGGAGGCGGTGTCGGCGGCCGTCAACGGCTGAGCACCGTCGAGGGGCGGGGGGGGGGGGCGGGGGGGGCCCCCCCCCCCGGCGGGGGGGGGGCCCCCCCCCGCCCCCCCCGGGCCCGCCCCCCCCACCCCCCCCGGGGGG
>NZ_JAIUKB010000161.1:0-2668 GCF_020176785.1 Saccharopolyspora sp. 6V
GGGGGTTGGGGGTGGGGGGGTGGTGTGCCGCGGATGGGCGTGTCGTGGGGGGGGGGGGGGGGGGGGGGGGGGGGGGGCCCCCCCCCCCGCTGCTGCGTTCGGCCGCCGCCGCTCCCGCCGATGCCGCGCACCCGCTACCCCCAGGCGGTTCCGGACGGGTGGTTTCCATACCGTTGCGGTAGCGGTGTGCCGGTCGCCACGGTGCTTCTGGGATGCTGCACCGCACAGGTCGGCACGGAGCGTGCTGGCGAGTCGACTCCGCAGGTGTGAAGGTCATGAGTGATTGGTCGGCGAATCCGCCGAGGGGCCGACGGCCGCAGCAGGGCGGCTACGACTACTACGCCCGCAACCGCGGCGGCGGTGGCGCACCGCCGCAACCACCGCCGACCCGGCGGGCCGGGCCGCCGCCCCCACCGCCGCGTCGGCGCAAGCGGATGGGCTGGGGCAAGCGCAGCGGCATCGCCGTGCTGGTGCTGCTGCTGGTCGTGGTCGGGTTCGGCATCTACGTCGACAGCGTCCTGCAGCGCACCGAAGCCCTCGAGTACGACGGGCGCATCGCCGACACCCCCGGCACCAACTGGCTGCTGGTGGGCTCCGACAGCCGCGAAGGCCTCGACGAGGCCCAGCGCGAGGAGCTCTCGGCCGGGGATGCCGCCGGGCGCCGCACCGACTCGATGATGCTGGTGCACATCCCCACCGGCGGCGGGAAGCCCGCGCTGATCAGCCTGCCCCGCGACTCCTACGTCCCGATCCCCGGGCACGGAAAGGACCGGCTCAACGCCGCGTTCTCCATCGGTGGCCCGCAGCTGCTGGCCCAGACCGTGGAGACGGTCACCGACGTGCACGTCGACCACTACGCCGAGATCGGGTTCGGCGGGTTCTCCGAGCTGGTCGACGCCGTCGGCGGCGTGGACATGTGCCTGGACGAGCCGATGGACGACGACATGGCCAACGTGCACCTGGCGGCGGGCTGCCAGGAGCTCGACGGGCCGCAGGCGCTCGGGTTCGTCCGCGCCCGCTACTCCCTCGACGGCGGCGACCTGGAACGCGCGGAGAACCAGCGCAAGCTGCTGGGCGCGCTGACCGACAAGGCGATGGGCCCGGCGACGCTGCTCAACCCGTTCCGGCTGGTGCCGCTGGCCAACGCGGCGGGCACCACGTTCCTGCTCAACGACTCCGATCACGTCTGGCACCTGTTCTGGCTGGTCAAGGCACTCGGTGATGTCAGCGGCGGCAACGGGATCACCACCAGCGTCCCGTTCGGGGACTTCGTGCGCACCGACAGCGGCCAGTCGGTCATCAAGTGGGACAGCGCGAACGCCTCGCGCCTGTTCGGGGCGATCGCCGCGAACGAACCGATCCCGGACGACCTCGTCGGACCCTGATCGCGGCGGGCGCGCACGACGGAGGGGTGGGACCGAACACCGGTCCCACCCCTCCGCTGCGTCCCGGGGGCCGCTCACATCGCGAACCGCTCCAGCTGCCCCGGGTTCCCGTTGAAGGTGTTCTGATCGCCCGGGAACACCCCGGCGTTGTCGAACTGCCAGATCGCCTGGTAGTCCCAGCCCGCGGGAAGCGGCCCCATCTCCGGGGCGAACCGGGCCAGCCACAGCGGGTTGTTCGCCGCGAAGTCCGGATTCGCCCCCGTGCACTGGTCCCACCAGCGGGTGGTGGTGTAGATCGTGGGGAACCGCCCGGTGCGGGCCTGGTAGGTGCCGCTGAAGTCGGCGATCCACCCCGACATCTGCTCCGGGGACAGGCCGTAGCACTCGTCGCCGTACGGGTTCGACTCGATGTCCAGCGCCCCCGGCAACGTCCGCCCGTCCGGCACCCACCCGCCGCCGTGGTCGACGAAGTAGTGCGCCTGCTCGGCGCCGGTGGAGCTGTCGGGCAACCCGAAGTGGTAGGCGCCGCGGATCATGCCCGCCGCCCGCGAACCCTCGTACTGCTGCGGATAGCTGTCGCTGGTGAACCCGATGCCCTCGGTGGCCTTGACGTAGGCGAACCGGGCGCCGTCGGCGAACGCGCGCGGCCAGTCCACCGCACCCTGGTGGCCGCTGACGTCCATGCCCGCCACTCCAGGGCCCCGCAGCTGCGGACCGGACCGGTCGGTGTCCTCGGTGGCGGAACGGCCCACGCTGTAACCGGCCCACGCCCCGTCCGGGTCGGCGCGGTCCAGGCGCGGCGCCGCGTCCGCGCCGTCGGCGCGCGCGGGCAGGGCGGGGGACACGATCGCGGCCAGCAGCGCACCGGTCAACGCGGCAGTCAGCCCGTGGCGCAGCCGGCGGCTCCGGGACGGGCGGGGATGTCGGGGAACGGGCACGGCGGTTCGCCTCCTAGGTGCGGGACGTCCGGTCGGCGCACGGCCGGCCGCCACCGTCGGTGATCGACCGGGTCGAAGATCGTGCGGGCGGAGGATAACCGCTTGATCGCGAACCCGCCCGATCTCAGTCGCCCGACCGTGACCCGAGCGCAGCGGAGTGGATATTCGCCGCCGCGTCGGGTACCTGTCGGGCCATGGCAGAACGAACCCACGGCCCCGGCGGCCCCCCGCGCGCCGGGCGCCGCCCCCCCCCCCCCCCCCCCCCCCCCCCCCCGGGGCCCCCGCCCCCCCCCGGGCCCCCCCCCGCCGCCGGGCGGCGCGCGGGGCTGCGCGCCCAGCACGGCG